>JBCBTL010000314.1:0-4237 GCA_039818705.1 Cyanobacteria bacterium J06639_1 | reverse complement strand
GCGATTGCACCCGAATAAATCGGCCATGCCATTACCGTCGGCATCGAAGAGTTTCGCCAACTCGGGATCTTGAAGTCGATCGATATTCGTAATCCCGTGCGCCTCCGCCGTAGCGCGATCGATCGCGTAACCGTGGCGCACGTCTCTCACCATGCTGCCCGCGCGCTCGACCAATGCATCTCCCCCAAACCGATGGGCAAATCCCACTTCCAAGGGATGCCAGTAGCTCAGATGAAGCTGCATGTCCCCATCTCGGAGTGCGTCGTGCAGCACCGAAGCATCCACGTACGCCGGAGAGGGCACCCGATACCCCAATCGCTCCAACCCGATCGCGGCTACCTCAGCCTGAAAGGCACCGCCCGCGAAGCTGTAGCCCGAGCGCACGGTCACGTCCTTGCCCGGCATCGACTCGCCACATCCGCCGAGCAGCATCGCCATGACTCCTGCCAACAGCGCACCTGCTCTTACCTGCCACCGATCGTTCCCATTCATGCTCTCAACCCCCAAATAGCTACAACTTGCCTTCCTTGCCGCCTTGACGTCTAGACATCTATACTCAAATGCGCAGATGAAGTGCGTCAAAAGCAGCGATCAATTCTGAGAAGCAACACTTATTGTGTTGTCCCATACATATATAGTTACCCTTTTCATGAGTCAGAATTCCACGCTGTGGATTATTGGAGTAAGTACAGTTTTGACAAAATGTTTCTTGCCAGCATGACTTCGCGAGCGAATTTGATGAAATTTATATGACAATCAAAGTCTTGTTAAAAAACATATGGACGGGCGATCGTGAAGATTGGCATTCTCGGGTGTGGATATGTCGGTTTGGCCGTAGCGCGGCTCTGGCAGCAGATGGGCGTGTCCGTTCGAGTCTCGACCACCACTCCCGCTCGCCTGCCTGAACTGCGCGCGATCGCCTCTGAAGCTCTAGTGTTGCGCGGCGACGATCGCTCTGCCCTGACCTCGTTTCTGGGCGATCGCCAGGTCGTTCTCTTGAGCATTGGTGCCCCCAATGCCAGAGCCTACGAGGCTACGTATCTCAACACGGCTACCGCGATCGCTGCTGTGGTGCCGCACTGTCCCGCCCTCGAACAGCTCATCTTCACGAGTAGCTATTCGCTGTACGGCGATCGCCAAGGGGCTTGGGTGACGGAAGAGACTGAGGTAATGCCCAGCACCCCCAATGCTGAGATTATGGCCGCCACCGAACGCGCCCTCCTCGCTGCCGCCACGCCATCCCGCAAAATCTGCATCTTGCGATTGGGCGGTATTTACGGCCCCGGACGGGAGATTTCTAAAATTTTCAGCCGCATCGCCGGACAAACGCGTCCGGGACGAGGCGACGAGGCCAGCAATTGGGTTCACCTGGATGACATCGTCGGAGCCATTGATTTCGCTCGCGATCGCTCCCTCAACGGCATCTACAATCTCGTGAACAGTCATCCGCTAACGGTGAAAGAAGTCATCGACTTAGCCCTGGCGAAACGCAACCTGCCTGCCGTGACCTGGGATGCATCTCAGCCCAGCACGCGCCCCTACAACATCAGAGTGTCGAACCAAAAGTTGAGGGATGCCGGGTACGCATTTCAGGAGCCTGCTATCGGCGATCGCGATTGCTAATTCTATGTCACTTCCGGGTTTGACTATCCAATCGAGATTGCGAATTATGGAGTGATGGAGCGAACGGCATCTTAACTGTGGGAATTGCGCGGATTTTGCATCGCGTGTGCCCCGATCGCACCTTCTCAATTGCCATTAGCGGGTATTAATTGTGACGACACCTTTCCCTGCCGCTCCTCAGCAGGACGAGAATCTCCCACTGCGGAGCGTACATACGAATACATTCGTTCAGGTATTAGAACAGCTCGGGATTTCAGTCCTCGTTTCGACCTATCAAGCCGGAAAACTGATCGTCCTGCGGGCGGACGGACAAGCGGTGAACACCCACTTCCGCACGTTTCAAAAACCGATGGGATTAGCAGCCACGCGCGATCGTCTCGCCATTGGCACCGCCGCCGCCATTTGGGAACTGCGCAATATTCCTAACGCTGCCGCCCGCATCGAACCGGCAGGCAAACACGATGCCTGCTACATTCCTCGCGACATTCACATCACGGGCGACATCGACATTCACGAGATGGCCTGGGCGGGCGACGAACTGTGGTTCATCAACACGCGCTTTTCTTGCCTTTGCACGCTGGACAAAAATCACAGCTTCGTACCGCGCTGGCGGCCTCCGTTCATTAGCGCGTACGACCTGCGCGATCGCTGCCATCTCAACGGTCTCGCTATCCGCGACGGCATTCCTAAATACGTAACGGCACTGGGAGCGACTGATACACCTGGCGGCTGGCGCAACAACAAGGCTTCCGGCGGCCTGCTGATGGATATCGAAACGAATGAGATTCTGCTCGACGGGCTTTCCATGCCCCACTCGCCTCGATGGTATGGCGATCGCCTTTGGGTGCTCGAATCCGGCAAAGGCAGTCTGGCCTATCTCGATCTGCAAACCCGCGAACTGGTCAGCATTTGTCAGCTTCCAGGATTTACGCGCGGTCTGGAGTTTTGGAGCCATTTCGCCTTCATCGGCCTGTCGCAAATCCGCGAGTCTGCTGTGTTCAGCGGCCTGCCCCTCACCCAAACCTTGACGGAGCGCATCTGCGGGGTGTGGGTGGTGGATATTCGCAACGGTGAAACCGTGGCGTTCTTGAAATTTGAAGATGCCGTGCGGGAAATTTTCGCCGTATCGGTGCTGCCGGGAATGCGGTTCCCGGAGGTGATCGACTGGTCGCCCGAACTGATGGGCACCTCTTACGTTCTGCCGGACGAAGCCCTCGCTGATGTCGTCACGCCGTCGGATGACTGGGAGTTTGCCGAGACTTATTTCACGCAGGGCAATCAACGGCACGGCGAGGGCAAATTGGAGGAGGCGATCGCCGCCTACCGTAAATGCCTCGAACTCCAGCCCACTTATCTTCCGGCGCGATACAACCTGGGCGTAACGCTGGGAGATCTCGATCGCTACGCAGAAGCCGCGACCGTCCTCAAAGAGGTAATCGACGCTGAAGCCCGTCATGCAGATGCCTGCAACAGTTTGGGCTTCGTGTATAGCAAGCAGCGGATGCTGGAGGAGGCGATCGAATACTACGAACGCGCCATTCAAATCCGACCTGATTTTGCCAAAGCGCACCACAACTTGGGCATGACGCTGTTGCAACAGGGGGAGTTCGCCCGTGGTTGGGAAGAGTGTGAGTGGCGCTGGCAAACCGAGCAGTTCACTCCTTTCAACGCGCCGCATCCCCGCTGGGACGGGCAACCGATTCCGGGGAAAACCTTACTCGTTCACACCGAGCAAGGGGCGGGCGATGCCATCCAGTTCGTTCGCTATTTGCCCGCGGTTGCCGAGCGTTGCGGTAAGGTGATGCTTGTTTGCACGCCGAACCTCATTCCGCTGTTCGAGCGCGTGCCGGGCATTGCAGAAATTAGAACTCCCGGCGAAATTGCCCTCAACGCCTTCGACACTTATGTCGCATTGATGAGTTTGCCCTACCTGTTCGAGACGCGACTCGACTCGATTCCCAGCCGCGTTCCGTATTTAGAGATTCCCCAAACCTCCGATTGGCCTAGCCTCATCCCATCGCAAAATCAGTCTAAAACCCTGAAAGTCGGCATCGTTTGGGCGGGCAGTACCACCCACGCCAACGATCGCAATCGTTCTTGCCACATCGAAGATTTTCTGCCGGTTTTACAGGTTCCTGACGTGCAGTTTTACAGCTTGCAGGTGGGCGATCGCGCAGACGAAATCAAGAAACTGCCTCCCCATCTGCGCGTAGAAGATCTAAGCGATCGCCTCAAAGACTACGGCGATACCGCCCGCGTCCTCGACCGCCTCGATCTGACGATCTCGGTCGATACGTCAGTGGCTCACCTCGCCGGAGCATTGGGCAAACCCGTGTGGACGCTGCTGTGCTACAACCCCGACTGGCGCTGGATAGTCAACCGCCTCGGCCCCGAGATCCTTCAAGAGAAAGGGCACCCCGGTCAGCGGCCCGGTGGGCAAACCGTCCGCGATCTTTGCCCGCGCGTGATCGTCGAAGCGGCGCACCACGGCGCCAAGGGATTGCGCGGCCTCGGCACGCCGTGTCGCTTCCTCCAAAAGCGCCAAAGGCGTCGTCTGCCCGGCATCCACCAGGCCAGCGAGCCCGGTCGCATCGTGTCGGGCATAGTCTTCCAT
>JBCBTL010000313.1:0-4239 GCA_039818705.1 Cyanobacteria bacterium J06639_1 | reverse complement strand
ATCAGCGGGGGGAGTGGCTGCCGTCACACCATGGGGGACGGTGAATCCGTACAGGCTGAGGCCGCGCACCGTAACCCCGTTGGCCACGATGGTGAGACCGCGCAGGATAGAGCGATCGCTCTCTGGCGTAATCGCCACCACCGGGCGAGGCACGAAAATATCGGCGGTCGGCGAGGTGTCGGCATCGTAGCCGGGCTGCGTGCGTCCGCTCAGCACCAATCCAGGAGCGGCTAGCGGTGGTAACGCATCAACCAACCGAATCGTCGCGTCGTCTGGCGGTAAGTCGAATTCAATGCGCGAGACAGTTTGGTTTTCATACAAACTGACGACGCTGGCTTCTCCGGCATCGGCAACCTGAGCGCGTTCGGCCGCGCTGAGATCGTCGATCGCGATCGCGCCGTTCGCCAGCGAAATCGCTTCGCGCAGCGTCAGGCGATCGTCTGCTGCAACGGGGCCGTCTGCTGCCGTATTCACCACGATTTGCAGCGAGGGAAACTCCGAGATCTCGGTCTGAGCGCGGGCGGCCAGACAACTCGTGGAAAAGAGTACGAAACCAGCGGCGATCGCGGCAGGACGCGCAATCGAGACCTTCGGGACCGTGAAGCGCAATCGCATCATTTCACCTCCTCATCCCTTGCCGATATCTCAGTGGTTGTCTTGGTAGCCGTCTCAGCAGCATCCTCGCGATCGAGTACGGCAGACAGGTCGATGCGAGGGACGAATGCGGCTGGTTCGTCCTGTTGCTCGCCGGTCTCTGCGTTTTCAGCAGGGCGAATGTCCGACTGCGAGCCAATATCAGCGTCGCGGACGGGCGCAGTTGCGGCAGAGTCCGTACTTGCTGCCGCGAGTTCGGCCTCCTCTTGCTGTGGGGGGGCGACTTTTTGCAAGCCAAATCCGTTGAACAGTTCGTTTACCTTCACCGTCATGCCAAAGTGAATGCCGTTGGCACTGCGACTGCCAGAGAAATCGCGATCGTCGATGCTCCCCGAGCTGTAGCCGACAGCAAAGCGCAAATTGGGATTGAGATAATACCCGAGTTCCGTCACGAAGCCGGTTTCGCTGTAGCCCGCTGACGGTTGGTTAATCCAGCGCACCTCGGTCAAAATATCCCAGTTGTAGCTGATGCGATAGGTGGCGCGCAGTTGTCCCAACGAGACCGAGCTGTTGTTAACAAACGAATTCGCCAGATACGAAGTGCTGTCGCGGAAGGCGTACTTGCCGTAGAGTTCCCAGCGCCAGTTAGGAGCGTAAATCGCTTCAAACGCGAACAAGTGCTCTTCCGAGCCCGTCCCACGACCTAAGAAAAGAGTTTCGGGAATAATTGACGGATTTTGGCGATACTCGTAGCGAAGCAGAGCGTTGAACTTATCATTCTCAGGGTTGCGATAGGCCAGACCCAAGCGTAAATCTATCGTGTCGCCTAAGCGATCGAGGTTTTGACTGGCGGAGTTAGCCTGCTGATAGCGCAACAGAGCTGTCAGGGCAGGCGTGACTTTGCCATCGATGTTGGCCGAAATGACTTGATTCGTGCCGCTGGAATTGGTGCGCTCCTCAAAGCGGGCACTCATTTTCAAATCGGGGTTGTCGGTATATTCCAAGCCGATGGAATAGCTTTCCCCGCCCCTTACTCCTAGCGCGGAGGCTCCTTGACCGCTCGCGAACGGGGTCGAAAACTGCGAGCCGGAGCCCGTTTGGCCGAAGAAGCCACCGATGACCCGCTCGTAAGACACGTCGGCAAACAATCCGGGAGACAGCTCCCAGCGATGGTTGAGACCCATGCTGCCCTGTCCCTGCACGCCGTTGATGCCGCTGACGATGCCATAGCGACCGGACAGGCTGGAATTGGTGTCGTACTGCCGGTTGCCGACAATTTCGAGGGAGGTGTAGTTTTGACCGCTGAACTGACCGCTTCCCCCAATCCAGTTTTGGGTGATGCCCAGGGTCAAATCTTCGGCAATCTTCCAGTCCAGGCCAATTTGGGTGCGATCGGGATAGGCAATGTCTTCGTCGCTGGAGAGGCTCAGTTCGTTTTGGGCGCGGAACGCGAGGCGATCGTTGATAGGAGCGTTAAGGCGAGTGCGGAGCTGACTGGACGAGGTATCCAAAGGCTGAGCGGCCAGCCGATCTTGGCGATCGCGATAGACGTAATCCACCTGTAAATCGGCATCGCCGATCCGCTGCGTCACGCCCGCAGTGAGGGTCGTCAGCGAGTTATCGACTTTTTGGCCGGGGACGGGGTCTTCACGCGGATCGAGCAAGTCTTCTAGCTCGGTTAGCGTCTGAGGCGCAATGCCGAAATTGTTTTCGCGATCGAACTGCAAGCGGAACGTGGTGCTGGTGGAGAAATCGGCGCGCACCTCAGCGCCATAGCGGGTTTGGCCGGGGACGAAGCTCGTGGTGGCATCGTTCGAGAAGCCGGTATCAGCGGTGCGCCAGTAGGCGCGCCCCGTCACGGTATCGGAAAACTGTCCGTTAAATTCGAGCCGATAGGCACTGCCGCTCACTTCCCCTAGCGTAGAGGAGTCGTTGCTGGAGTGGGCGTACTCTGCAATCAGCTCGCTGTTCGCGCCCAACGCAACGCGAGCGTCGGCACCGTATAGCTCGAACTGGCGCGTGCCTTGATTTTCTTTGAAATAGGTCGCGCCCAGCCAGCTTGCCTTGTCGAGATCGCGCGAAAGATGATAGACAGCGCGCCCGCCGTAAATGCTGGTGTTGCCACCGCCTGACTCGAATTGATAGGTGGCAACAATGCGGCGGACTAACGTTTCTCCATCCTCAACGCCGGGAATGTCGCGGGCGATCGCCGTGCGCAACAATGGCTGTCTGAACAAAAGCGAACCGCGATCGTAGTCGATGTCGTAGTCAACGCCCCGCGTCAGGATTTCCCGTTGCAGCACCGTGCCGGGGCGGAGTAACTCTTCCAGTTCGATCGCGATCTGTTCGGTACCGGGTACTAAAAGCTGGCGCGACAGGAAATAAAAGCCGCTGGTGCCGTCTGGCGCGATCGTGTCCCGCTGAAACCCGTCGGTGTCGTCGCTAAATAGACCCGTGAATTGAAAATTACCGAAGGTGAAATTGGTCTTAAACCCGTGCAGGTTACGACTGACGGCGGAGAACTCTTGCGAAGGCAGGGAAAATTCTTCGGTACTGTAGTCGCCCCACATCAAAAAGTCGGCGGGAGCGCCCACCACGCCAGGCGATCGCTCTAAACGCAGGTACAGACTGTCTTTTGATGAAGTCGTGCGCTCCGTACTGGAGCTGTCACCGTAGACGGGATAGACCTGCTCGCTGGTTTGAGGGCCGCGAAACAGTCTAGTGGTGCCGTCCCCCTCGCGATTGAGGGTGCGATCGCTGTTGAACGCTCCTGTAAACAGCCATTCGCCGATCGACCCTGTGGCGAACCCCGCCCCGTAAAAATCGAACTGCGAGCCGTTGTCTTCATCCGCAGGCAAAAAGTCCCGGAAGCTGTCGTAGAAATTCGTACCGCGATTGCCGAGGCGGAAATCGAGTACCCCCGTAGCAATGCTGGGACGCAAGTAGGTCGAGAATTCCAGCCGGGTAAAGGCTTCCATGCCCGTACTCAAGGCTTGGATGCTGACGATCGTCGAGGTATTTCCCGCCCGCAGTTGGGCTTCAAAACGACCGTCGATCGCCTCGACTTGAAAACCGGGCTGGTCGGGGTCGAAATCGGCTCCGACGAACTGACCGGCACTGGCGTTGAGGGTGATGATGCCGTCGTTTTGCGATCGCAAGTTATTAGCATCGCGCAGTTCGCCTTTCACGGTGGCGGTGGTGCGACCGTCCGCCGGAATCCGGGCTTCGAGGGTTTCCAAATGAATGGACTCGGCACCGCCCGCCACTTTGATCTCGTGAGAGACTTCGGGGCCGGGGGTGCCCTGCACGGAGGCTCGGGCTGTAAGGGTATTGAAACCGGGCTTGAAGGCAACGCCATACCAGGTTTGCAGCACGATATCCGTACTGCTGTCCGTTTCCGTGCGACCGATTTGATTGATGTCAACCAGGTCGCCATTGACGCGGAGTTCGACCTGCGTACCCACGGCAAATTGCAGCACCACACTGGCCGCAGGGCGCTCTAATTCGGCTCCTTCGGTGGGGGTGAGGATGCGAACTTCGTTCGGAGCTGTGGGGCTTAGCTCGCGAATATCCGGTACGGCTTGAGAGACTGAGGGTTGAGTGCCGTTGAGTTCGGGAGCCGCGAGAGACGGAGTAGGGGGATTG
>JBCBTL010000312.1:0-4241 GCA_039818705.1 Cyanobacteria bacterium J06639_1 | reverse complement strand
ATTAGCTTCTTTTTGACTGCACCTTTCATACTCTCGACGGCAGCATACACATTTTTGAGAGACCCGTGCTCGGCTAGTAGCTTGACCGCTGTTTTCGCGCCAATGCCGCGCACGCCCGGAATATTATCGGAGGAATCTCCGCAGAGAGCTTTGTAATCGACGATTTGAGCAGGAGTTACGCCCAACTTTTCTTGCACCTCTGCGGGGCCGTACTCGATGGGGGCTGACGAACTGCCGCGCTGGGCGTAGGAACCGCCCATGTACAGCACGAAAACACCGCGATCGCTATCCACTAGTTGAAATAAATCGCGATCGCCGCTCAAAATTTTGACGGTGGCTCCGTCTGGGATGCGATTGGCTAGCGTGCCGAGGATGTCGTCTGCTTCGTAACCAGGTGCTTTGAGAACGGGGATGTTCAGGGCGTGTAGTAGTTCTTCGAGATTGAGGATGTCTGCAAAAAATTCATCGGGAGTTTCCTGTCGCCCGGCCTTGTAGCTGGCATCGGCTTCGTGGCGAAACGTGGGTTTGCGGGTGTCGAAGGCCACCGCAACGTGAGTAGGTTGCTCCCGAGTCAGCACGTCCAGCAAGGATTTGGTGAACCCGTAGCTGACGCTGGTGGGAATTCCAGTTGAGGTACGCAACCCCCCTTCGCGCCCGAGATTGAATGCATAAAACGCGCGATAGGCCAGCGAATGACCGTCCACCAGCAGCAGTTTGACGGGCGCGATCGCTGTGGATGTCGTCACGGCCTTACTCCAGGCTCATTTTCAGACATCGATTGTAACGCCATGCCTGGAGAATGACGGGACGAGTCTCCCCGTTGAGCTTCTCGCCCGCCCGCGTCGCTCGGCTGATACCGAGATCAAGCAACTATCGAGCAGAGAGTTGAGCTGCGATCGCTCGCACTCGTTCCTGTAACGCCTTGAGGTCGAGGCTCGTGTCGATCGCGATCGCCCACTCCCGTTCGGCATCCGTCAGCGGCTCGAATAAACGCTCTTGATCGACCAAGTAGGTTACCGTCGCGTCGGCAATATCCCCTTTGCGCTCCTGCAATCGCGCTTTCAGCACGTTGATATCAGCTTCGCAAGAGAGTACGTGCAGGGGCAGACCCGCCTCACGCGCTCGGGCAATAGCGTTTTGTCGGTGGACGAGGCGATCGAAGGTCGCGTCCAAAATGACGGTTTCTCCTCGCCGCGCCAAGGTCGTGCCCAACTCGATCAGGTGATCGTAGGTTTTCTGGGTCATCTCGGGGGTGTAAATCCCGCTAAAAGTGGCTCCAGCCTCATCTCCCCGGCGATCGAGTGAAATTCCGGCCAAGTGCTTGCGGACGGCATCCGAGCGAATGTGAATCGCCCCCATCTCCCGCGATAGCATACCCGCTACTGTGGATTTGCCCGACCCCGACAGGCCGGACGTGAGGACGATTTGACCGCGACGCGATCGCGTACAGTCCCAGGCCAATCGGTAATACTGGGCCGCCGTTTCAGAAGCAGCGGCCTTGGCTGCAGCCGGAACGCCAGGATCGCCCAGCATGAATGAAGTCACTTTTGCCCGGACGTAAGACTGCCGACTGACATACAAAGGCAAGATTTCCAGACCCTCCCAATCCCCCGTTTGCTCGGTATACGTATTGAGAAACAAAGCGCTCAAATCGGGGCGATCGCGAGCCAGGAAATCCATCACGATGTAGGCGATATCGAACATGACATCGACAAACCGAAACGGCTCGTTGAACTCAATACAGTCAAATAAATGCAGCTTGTTTTTCCAGTAGCAAATATTTCTCAGGTGAATGTCGCCGTGACACTCGCGCACGCGATTGCCTTTCACCCGACGCGCGAACAGATCTGCTTCTTCCGCAAAAAAGCGATCGGTGTAGGCGCGGGTGTCATCGAACTGCGCCTGCGTTTGCGGCCCCCCAATGTACGCCTCAGTTTGGTCGTAATTTTCGTCAATTGACTGCCGAATGGCCTCAATCGTGCCGAACGAGCGGATGTAGTCATTAGTTTCAGCTCGGTCGTGATAGGCGGCGATCGCCTTGGCTAACTGCACGACGAGGTCTTCTGTCACGTCTCCGCGTTCGTACAGTTCGCTCAGCAGCGTGTCTTGCGGAAACTGTTTCATTTTGACAGCGTATTCGACGGGCTCGCCCGCAACGTCGAGCTGAAAGCGATCGCCGTTTTGATAAATCGGCACCACTTCGAGATACAGGTCGGGGGCACCTCGCTGATTGAGGCGTAGTTCTTCATGACAGTAAAACTTACGCTTTTCTAGAGTGGAATAGTCGAGGAAACCAAAGTTGAGTGGTTTTTTGGCTTTGTACGCAAATTCTCCCGTTAGGAGAACGTAAGAAATGTGAGTTTGGAGAAGCTGAATGGGTTCGGCGACCGGGTGAGGATAAAACTCGGGGGTCAACATCGCTTGAATGAAAGCGGGTAGGGTCGATGCGTCCATCAGGGGCAACTCGCAAAAAGACTCGCAGCCGAATCGTCGCCCGCGATCGCCCCAAAAAGCAAATCATCTCAACCCTGAAATTATTCCAAACACCGCAGCGCGCCTAGCCCGAGCACATTCATAACAAGCTGCTCCATTACAAACAGTTGTCAATTGCGCCGAATGGAGACGAAGCGGTGGCAGAATACGAGAGCCCGTTCGCTCCAGCGCCGCGAACGGCTCGGCGATTGAACTCGCCTCGTTGATTGAAACGGTAGCCGTCCATTCCTGTGGCTCGTCAAATCACCCCTTCTCCCCCCGCCCGCACGTCGCTGCTCTCCGACTTATTGGAGTCGATGCCCGATTTGCGGCCTCAGATGTACTTCAAATCTTCGTTGGTGGCACTCAGCCACGCGATGGAAGATTTGGTGCTATCCGGCCAGGGTAAGCCCCTCGTGTTTGCCTGCTTTCAAAAGGAACGCTACTACCGTCAAGAAGCGGGACGCTACCTCCGCATCAACGCGATCGCCGATCGCGTTTTCGTACTGGCGATGCCGGATACGAATTTTCATCAGAACGACCTGCCTTACGAAACCATCGGGTTAGATTTACTCGACCCGCTGGTGGAAGAATGGCATCTCATCATCGTGGACGAGACCTACACCGCTTGTTTGGTCTGCCGCGAACGCTCGCTGCCCGCCGCGATGGATGCAGCGCGTCAGTTCGAGGGATATTGGTCGTTCGACCCCCGCGTCGCCATTCGCGCCGCTCAGCTACTCCTGCCCAAAATTGCGGCCTATCGCGCCGATCTAACCGAATCCGTGCAGGCCATCGGCGATCGCCTCGATCGATACTGGAACGCCCTGCCCCCCCTCGATGATGAAATCGAATCCGCGCCGTTTGCCGAACGCCTCATGCTGTATCTGCAGGCCGGTCAGTACAAACTACAGCGCGCCTACAAAGCCATTCAGCAGAGCGAGCGCAAAGAACGCACCATCAATCGGATTGTCAGCGTGGTGCGGCGATCGCTCGACATCGAAGACATCATTGCAGTCGCGACTCAAGAATTGGGGCAGGCATTGGAGGCCAATCGCTGCTTGGTCTATCGCTGCCCGGAAGCGTCTGATGGGGTCAAGCTAGCTCGCGAGTGGTGTCAGTCCTCTACGATCGGTGTGAGTCCTGCCACCGGTGTGAGTCCTGCCACCGGCGTGAATCCCGCTAGCGCGAGTCAGGACGCGAGCAACAGGGCGATCGCAGAGTCGTGGTCGCGGCGAGTCGAACCCCTATTGCGAACGGCTTTAGAGTCTGGCGATCCGATACAGGTAACGGATTTCTCTCAACATCCATCCATTGCAGAAGCGGCTCAACAGGATCGGGTGTTGAGTTGGTTGGCCGTTCCCGTGGTTTATCAGGGCAGGGCGCTCGGGGCAATCGAGCTGCATCGCGATCGCCCCGACGATTGGCTGGCCTCTGAAATCGAACTGGCTCAGGCGATCGCGTTACAAGTCGGCGTGGCTCTCATTCAGGCTGAGGCTTATCAACATTTGACCGAGCTGAACCGTCAACTCGCGGAGCTAGATCGAGCCAAAAGCGATCTGATTGCCGTCACGGGTCACGAGCTGCGCACGCCGCTGTCTACGATTCAGGTGTGTTTGGAGTCCCTCGCCAGCGAACCTGACATGCCCGTCGAGCTGCGGCAGCAAATGCTCGATACTGCCACTCAGGATGCCGAGCGCTTGCGGACGCTCGTGCAAGACTTTTTGACCCTCTCGCGGCTCGAAAGCGGTCGGGTCGAATGGAGAATCGAG
>JBCBTL010000311.1:0-4256 GCA_039818705.1 Cyanobacteria bacterium J06639_1 | reverse complement strand
TTCGCTTGAACGACCACCATGCCGACAATTGATTCCTTTCGGCGCAATCGCAAAGCTTGATTGCCGATCGCAGTGCGACCCATTACGGGCACCTGATCGACCAGGGGCAATCGGAGCACTCTCCCAGCAGAAGTGGCGATCGCGACGCTGGCCGAAACGGGAGCATCGCACAACACCGCCCACCCTAAAGCATCGTCGTCTTTTACTTTGAGTACTGTTAAACCGCGCGCGGTCAAATTCGTGCATTCAGCGAGAGGAAAGCGTTTGACCCGACCTTGGCGCGTCAGCAATACCCAATCCGTGCCCTCGGGATAATCCGCGAGCGTTACGGTTGTCGCCACAGGATCGCGGGTGGGGAGGAGGGCGACGAGAGGAGTGCCGCGCGATCGCCCCGTCGTCGCCGGAATTTCGTGGACTTTCCGCGAAAAGGCTTTGCCCGTCTCAGTCAGAGCCAGAAAGTCTTGATGGAGTTCGGTTGCTTGGGCTTGCAGAACGAAATCTTCGACATCGGTTTGAATGCCCTGACTGGCTTTGGCTTGGCGATCGAAGGCGGCAGGCTGCAAGCGACGCACGTAGCCTTTTTGGGTGACTTGTACGATCGCGGGAGCGTTGGGAATCAGGTCGGCTTCTTCGAGGTCGGGGGTCACTTCAGCGTCGGCAAACGCGGTGCGGCGGGGATTGTTGTAGGTTTTCTTGAGCGATCGCAGTTCTTTTTTCAAATAGTCCAAAAGGCGATCGCGTTCGTTCAGCAAGACTTCCAGTTCGGCAATTTTAGCTGCCACTTCGGAGCGTTCGTTTTCGAGGCGATCACGCTCTAATCCCGTAATGCGGCGGAAGGGCATGGCGAGGATCGTATCGGCTTGATTGGGGGAGCATTCCAGTAAATCTTGAAGCTGGATTTTAGCTGTGGAGCCGTCGGGAGCGTTGCGCAGACAGTCGATCGTCTCGTCTAAATGTTCGAGCGCCATCAGCATGGCTTCGAGTTCTTCGAGGCGATCGCGATCGCGGTCGAGCTGTTGATTGAAAATGCGGGTGAGGGTTTCGATGCGAAAATCGAGGAAATCTTGCAGGAGTTCTTTGAGCGAGAACTGATGGGGTTCGCTATCGCGAAGGGCTAATAAAATCGCGCCGAAATTGGTTTGTAGGGTGGTGTGTTTGTAGAGCAAATTGAGGACGATCTCGGGGCGAGCGTCTTTTTTCAGCTCCACCACCATGCGGATGCCGTCGCGATCGGATTCGTCGCGCAGGTCTGAAATTCCTGACAGCCTGCCGTGGTTGACCATGTCGGCCACTTTAGCCATCCAAGCGGCTTTATTCACCTGATACGGAAATTCGGTAATCACGATCGCCGTGCGGCGGTGCTTGCCTTTGCCGTGATGGACTTCCTCAAAGCTAGCGACTCCGCGTAAAGCGATCGCCCCGCGCCCTTTGCGATACACGTCAGCGAGTTCGTTGCCATTGACGATTTCGCCCCCGGTCGGGAAGTCGGGGCCGGGAAGCTTTTTCAGCAGTTTTTCGAGGGGGACATCGGGGCGATCGATGGTTAGCAGAAGCGCGTCCACCACTTCCCCGAGATTGTGAGGGGGAATTTTAGTGGCCATGCCGACGGCGATGCCGTCAGAGCCGTTCAGCAACAGCATCGGCAGTCGCGCGGGCAAAACGGTGGGTTCGAGCTGGGAGCCGTCGAAGTTGGGCACGAAATCGACGATCGCTTCCCCCACCTGGTCGAGCAAACAGGCATCCCCTACTGGGGCGAGGCGACATTCGGTGTAGCGCATCGCGGCAGGGGGATCTGCATCCACCGAGCCGAAGTTACCGTGGCCGTCCAGCATCGGGAAGCGGCTGGAGAAAGTTTGCACCATGCGCACGAGCGCGTCGTACACGGCCTGATCGCCGTGGGGGTGGTACTTACCCAGCACGTCCCCGACGACGCGGGCGCATTTGCGAAACGGGCGATCGGGGGTGAGACCCAATTCGTGCATGGCGTAGAGAATGCGGCGATGCACGGGTTTGAGGCCATCGCGCACGTCCGGCAACGCCCGCCCGACAATCACGCTCATGGCGTATTCGAGATAGGAGCGCTGCATTTCCTCTTGCAGCTCCACGGGAACGACGCGGCCAATGGCATCCTTCAAGCTCGAATCGGTCATAACCAAGCCGCCTGTGCGGTGTGGGGACAGTCGTTCACCAACTTACCCCAAACTCCCGAAAGTCAAGCATCCATCAGGTTTTGTCAATTTTTCAGGCAGCACCTCAGAGATGCCACTAAGGTGTTGGCTGCGTCGCAGGGGTTGGCGACGCATTGGGAACTGGCAGAGTAATACCGAGCCAAGGAGCCAATGCTCGAATGTTGAGACCCTGATTCAGAATCAACTGACAGACGATGATGGTGAGCGTCCATTTCAGGAAGACATCTGGGTTTTGCAGACACCACACGAAACCGTCCCAGAGTTTCTTCCCAAATCCGGGGGATTCTGCTTGTTCTACGTCAAAAGTGTCGCCCTGCCTGCTATCGAGATTGATTTCAGTCTGCCCGCCCCTAAACGTTCGCACCTCAAGGTTGATGTTTGTCTCGCGGAGTGAGTCGCTCTTGGGTTTGTCAGACTCGTTCAACGATAGAGCGCTCCCGGCGACGGTACGACTACCTCTTGGTTTTCGTCGTACCCTTTAGCCCGCTTGATTACCACCTGCGAGTTCTCATCGGTGAGCTTGTCGAGCAACGACGAGTACTGCAAGTAGTCCGAAAGCAACTGATTCAGACTCTTACCCCGACGCTCCGCGTGAGCCTGCAACTGATTTTTAAGTGTCTCGTCAAGTCGGAGATTGAACTTCGCTGTCATGGGGATACCCCTCTCTCAATAGTGCCAGCTATGGCCTCACTTCTAGCCCCATTCTAATCAACTTGCGCGGTCATAAGTCGGATATTCCATTCACTCTCGATCGCCTTTCAGCACGAACAGCGCGGCTTGACTGCTTTGTAGTTCGAACGATCTCAGGTCAGAGTTTTCGCTCAACTCCAGGCCGGGGGAGGCGATCGCCACTTTCCATTCATCCCAGTCGATTTGCAGCCAGTCGGAGAGGGTGATGGTGGCGGGTGCGCCGCCCATGTGGGTGACCATCGCGATTTTTTCGCGGGGGCGGTCGTCGGGGATGCGGCTTTGGGGTTCGGTGCGCAGACCGTAGAAGACCGTGCGATCGCGTCCGCTCAAGCGGTTGAAGCGATCGCCTCCCGACAAGTTGGTTTGCAGCCAGCGATAGCGATGCCGAAAGTGACGTAAATCTAGATTGAACTGCGTTTGAGCGGGGTCGAGGCGCTCGGCGTAGTGGCCGACATTGCTGAAATCGTGGCAATCTTCCATGTAGGCTTTGGCAAAAATATTGAGCTTGTCCGCGTCCATCAAATCGAGGAATTGCGGGCGATCGCTTTCTGCCACGGCTTGCAGTTTGTGAAACGGTAGCGGACAACTTGCCGCTTCTTCAATGCGATCGAGCTTCGCTAGCGTGGCCTCATCGAGATCGTTGCCCGCCAAACACTTGTTGCAGATGCTCGCCAAGTCATTCAGGTTAAACCCGGTTTGGGTGATGCCCACGTGCAGTCCGTGAATGAATGCTTTGAGCGTAGTGAAATCATCAAATCCTAGTGCTTTCAAGCGGTTGAAATTCTCTGCGCGGTTGTAAGCATTTGGTTCGACCTGCCAGTCTAGAAATCCTCCCTCTTCAGCAACTACTTTGATGCCATAGTAGTCATCGGTATTGCGGAAAAATCCCCAGGGCGATCGCATCGTGGCGTTAATAAAATCCATGGGTAAACCCGGACAGAACCCGTAGGTTAGGAGTGCTGTTGCGGGGTTGTCGTAGGCATTGTGGAGGACTTCGGGGAGGGTTTTGCCGAGCGTCCAGTCGATGGGGCGATCGGTGGCAACTTGCGTGCCGCGTCGCATCGTGTCGTGATTGGCGCAGCCCGTAACCCATTGCGAGCCATGGTGCATGATTTCACAAATTCGATCCCACTTTTCATCCCAAAACTGCTTGAGAGCGGGGGTATTGTGGGCGAAGATCAATGGCCCCCATTGATAAACATTGGAGATTTGTCGGATAACTTCTAAATACGTCGAGGTTTTTTCCCATCCTTCATCCGGCCAGGGGCGACCGTCTTCAAAAATGCAGAATAGTTTGCGACGGCGACCGCCGATTTCTTGCTTCAAATTCGCCATTGCTCGCAGGTATGCGTCGTCGTAAGCTACGCGACCGGAGAG
>JBCBTL010000310.1:0-4296 GCA_039818705.1 Cyanobacteria bacterium J06639_1 | reverse complement strand
AGTCAATTCAGATGACATCCATCCGCTCAATGCCATCGGGGGCACGGCGATCGCCTGGGGCTTAGGCTATCTCTTCTTTCTCCTTCTGCAGCGCATTGCGCAAAACCTACCGACCATCGACCTCGATGCCTCCGCCTTCGCCCGCAGCATGGCGATCGGAATTCGCTATCTACTCGTCGGTTCCATCGGCTTACTCACGTTTACCTTCGTGATGGCCGGAGTTGGGTTATGCGCGTATTCCGGCCAACTGCTCTGGCAAGGGTGGCAGCGACGCTCCTGAGTCATCTATCTGGGGAGCGAACGTTGGGATAGCGATCGCGAATCGCTGCAATAAGAACGCTGTAAGCCGCAGTAAGCAGTCATCTCGCGCCCCACAGCCCTGTGGTAGGGTGTAATCTGAAGAGACGTGTTGAAAAGGAGTCCGTGCGACTAATGTCTGGAGCTATCGACGTGATGGATGCCAGCTTCGAGCAAGAAGTTCTCCAAAGCGAAGTCCCCGTTTTGGTCGATTTCTGGGCTCCCTGGTGCGGGCCTTGCCGCATGGTAGCTCCCGTCGTCCAAGAAATTGCCGAACAGTACGACGGCAAAGTCAAAGTTGCCAAAATCAACACGGACGAAAACCCCCAGGTTGCCAGCCAGTACGGAATTCGCAGCATCCCCACGCTGATGGTGTTCAAGGGCGGTCAAAAAGTGGATGTGGTGGTGGGAGCTGTTCCCAAAGCAACCCTAGCCAACACCCTCGAAAAGCACTTGGACTGATAGCAATTCCACTGACAGCCCAACCGAGCTTGAATTTTGGTTGGGCGATCGCGAACGTTGTTGCGTGTCGTTCTCGCATATTCTGATTGTCAGACTTTCATTCTGAAACCCTCGCTGAATGTCAGCGGCTGCTCGATCGCCTCGAAGACAGTCCGCACGATGACGTGTGGCTGAACGTTCTCAAAGCGATGGTCGGCATCGGGCGACTGGACTTATCCCGATTGGACGTAAAAATCCTCGCCGCCACGCTGCGGGATATGGAAATGGGGTATCGAGCCTTTTTACCCCACCAACACGTCCGCAAAATCAGCATTTTCGGCTCGGCGCGCCTGCCCTCCCACAGTCCTGAATACCAGCACGCGGTTAATTTCGCTGGCTGTATTGCTGGGCGGGGATTCATGGTGCTCACGGGTGGCGGTGGCGGCATCATGGAGGCCGGGAACGAAGGCGCGGGCTTGGAAAATTCCTTCGGTCTCAACATCCAGCTTCCGTTCGAGCAAGAAGCAAACTCAGTGTTGGCGTCGAGCGATCGCGTCGTCAATTTCAAATACTTCTTTACCCGCAAGCTGTTCTTCCTCAAAGAAAGCGACGCGGTCGTATTATTTCCCGGCGGCTTCGGCACGCAGGATGAAGGATTTGAATGTTTAACTCTGATGCAGACGGGTAAAACCCCACTCATTCCGCTCGTGCTGGTCGATCGCCCCGGCGGTCGCTACTGGAAAGAATGGGATACCTACATCCAAACCAATCTGCTCGCACGCGGTCTAGTTAGTCCCGAAGACATCAAAATCTACACGATCACCGATGACGTAGGCGTTGCTTGCGACACGATCGCCAATTTCTACAGCACGTTCCACAGCAGTCGCTTCGTGGGCGATCGCCTCGTCCTACGCCTTAATGCCGAACTCACGAACGAGTCGGTGGACAAGCTCAACGATGAGTTCTTCGACATCGTCCAATCGGGCAAAATCGAAAAAACGAAGGCACTGCCCCCCGAACTCGGCGACGAAACCGAGTCTCTCCCCCGCCTGATGTTCCATTTCAACCAGCGCAACTTCGGTCGCCTCTGGCAGTTGGTTCGAGATATCAACCAGCTCGAATGTATCGAACATCAAGTCAACCTCCATCCAGAGCGCAAGTAAGGCTCCGCCGATGGCAGTTCCCAAAAATCTTTTCGTCAAAATTTGCGGCCTGACCGATCCCGAGCAAGCACGCGCGATCGCCAATATGGGTGTTGCCGCGATCGGTCTAATTGCCGTACCCAAATCACCTCGCTACGTCACACCTGAGCAAATGAAAGCGATCGCCTCAGCTCTGCCTGAAGGCACGCACGCGATCGGCGTTTTCGTGGATGAGTCACCCGACCGAATCGTTGAAACTGTCTGCGCGACCGGAATATCGGGTGTACAGTTGCACGGCAACGAATCCCCTGATGACTGCCTCGCCATCAAGTCAGCGTTACCCGATATCTTTTCGATCAAAGCCTTTCGGTTGCGGCAAGCAAGCGATCTAGAGGCGATCGCCCCCTACCTCCCCCACGTCGATGCCATTTTGATCGATGCCTACCACCCCACGATGGCCGGAGGGACGGGACGGACAGTAGACTGGACGCTCTTGGAAACCTTTGAGTGCGATAAACCTTGGTTTCTTGCGGGCGGCCTTAATCCTGAGAATGCTGCGATCGCCCTACAAACCCTAACTCCCGACGGCCTCGATCTCTCCAGTGGCGTAGAAGTGCGTCCGGGGTGGAAAGACCTCGATCGCGTTCGGGATTTACTCGACAGCTTGAAGACATCATCTTCGATCACCAAAAAGAGAGGCGAGCGCACTGGCTCGCCTCTCTAGAGAAATGAAACGTGGGGGGCGATCGTCGCCTCTTCGTTACTTCTCGTCGGCTTTCTTCGCGTCAGCCTTGGTGTCGCCACCCGCGCCCATGCCGTACTTGCGCATGAAGCGCTCCACGCGGCCTTCGGTATCGACGATCAACTTACCTTGCCCCGTAAAGAAGGGATGATTGCCCGACCACACGTCAACGCGCAGTTCCGGCTGAGTAGACCCTACGGTCATCACCACTTCGCCATTGCAAATCACTTTGGCTTCGGGATACCACTGGGGATGAATGTCTTTGGGCACGACCCTGTCTCCTAGATGTTCCTAACAGTAAAGTGCCGACAGAGCGGCTGCATGAAATCCAAACGAGGCGATTAGCGCTTCGAGAACTGAGGTGCTTTGCGAGCTTTGCGCAAACCGTACTTCTTCCGTTCCTTCGAGCGCGGGTCGCGGGTCAAGAAGCCCTCGGTCTTCAGAGGCGAGCGATTTTCAGGATCCATCTCGCACAGTGCTCGGGCTACACCCAAGCGGATCGCGTCCGCTTGACCGCAAACGCCACCACCGTGGGCGTTAACCAAAATGTCGTAGGACTCTTCCAAGCCCAGCGCGGCCAAAGGCTCTTTCACCCGAGAAATCAAGCGGTCTTGATATTGCAGGTACAAATCACCAGCCGTCTTGTTGATGTTCAAATCGCCATTGCCGGGAACCAACCGCACGCGAGCGATCGCGCTCTTGCGGCGACCCGTTCCCCAATAGATTGCTTTACCAGTTGCTTCTGACACGTCGAACTCCTATTAAGCTTTAGCGCCGGGAATGGTGGACAGAGAATAAGGCTGAGGCTGCTGAGCCTGATGAGGATGGTTCGGCCCTGCGTAGACTTTCAGTTTGGTGAACTGACGGCGACCGAGCGACGTGTGCGGCAACATGCCCTTCACGGCTTTTTCGATGATGCGCTCGGGCAAGCGTCCTTGTAGATGCTCGAATGTCTCCACCTTCATCCCGCCCGGACGACCGGAGTGACGACGATACAGCTTTTGTTCTGCCTTGCGTCCGGTCACGACCACCTTCTCGGCATTCACGATCACGACGAAATCGCCGGTGTCGAGATGAGGGGTGAAATCGGGCTTGTGCTTGCCGCGTAGGATGGCAGCGACAACGGTTGCCAGCCGTCCCAAGCGCTGGTCGGCAGCATCAACGACGTGCCAGCGGCGATCGGTGGTTTGGGCTGTGGGAACGGGGGTCTTATTCATGGGTCGGGGAACGCATTACAAAGGGGCAGAAAAACGAGAAGATATCGGGCAAAACGAATCGGTCAACCGCTGGGCTGCCACATCGCATCGGGATTGGCAAAGGGAAAATCAGTGAGGCTCGCTGGAGCGCGAGCTGGGCTGGCGGGAAATGGATCTCGTTCGTACCCCACGCCAGTCAGACATAATCCTGCGGCTGGAGCGGTGAAGCGGATGGGCGATCGCTTTTGCTGCCACATCGCTTCAAACTGATCGGGACTGAGACGGTGCAATCCCACTTCAACCAACGCACCCACGAGCAGACGCATCATCCGATAGAGAAATCCACTGGCCTGTACGTCCACCCAAATCAGCGATCCGACTCGCCAGCAGCGCACTTGCTGCACCTGCACGACTGAGTCGGCACGTTTGGAACCGGAACCGCGAAAAACGTCGAGGTCGTGCTGACCCGTCAGCGATT
>JBCBTL010000309.1:0-4298 GCA_039818705.1 Cyanobacteria bacterium J06639_1 | reverse complement strand
CTGAGGGAGGACACGTCCGCGATGTACGCCCAAACCCCTGCGCTCGATCCCCGCGAACTGACGCGTTTGCAAGAGCTGTTGCCCGCCAGCAGCCGCGACAAAATTGAAATCCTACCTGCCCCCGACCATCAAATCGAAGTGATCTGCGGCAGCCGCGTGTTGCCCTGGCAGCGCCGCCTCAAAATTTACATTCGCCCGCGCGAGTGGCAGCAGCTCACCCCCAACCAGCGCTCCAGCCTGTTTTTACATAAGGTCGGCTATCACAGCCCCGCCATCACTCGTCAACTCGATCTATTTCTGTCGATCGCGGCCTTCGGCGGAGTCAGCTTGATCGTGGAATGCGTCCAGCGCGACCCCGTAGGTATTGCGGTGTCGGGGGGGCTGAGCACGCTCTCGCTGTGGCTGTTACGGCGCGATCGGACTGCCGATCGCCGCCTGCTCGCTGCGGATGCTTATGCAGTCGATCGCCTCGTGCTGCGCGGTTTGCCCCGAATTCAAGCGGTCGAATCCCTCGGGCAGGCTCTCCACGTGGAAGCACAGTTGGAAGGGCGATCGGGCAACGAGATTCTCGACGTGCTGCGCTACCAAAACCTGAAGCGGCTGGCTCAGCGCCCCGCCGAAGATATCGCCTTAAGCTGAGCGTCTAAGCCGCCGGAGTCAAGCAGGTATCCAATTTCGCCAGAGAGGTTTGCGCCTGTTCGATGCGCTGCTGAGCCGATTGAATTTGGGCTTCGAACTGCTGGCGGGCGCGATCGCCTAGCTCTTTTTGCTGGGCTTCGAGCTGTTCTGCCTGCTGCAAGAGCTGCTCGGACTGCTGAATCAGATCGTGCCGCTGCTGACCGAGCTGCTCGATTTCGGCCAAAATCTGCTGAGCATCCATTGTGGGCTTATCTCCGAGAGTATCAATGAGTTCGGCAACTTTGAGCGCGTCGGGATGCAGGCCGGGGCCGTCGCAAACTTTGCGACCGTAAGACACGCGATAGCGCTGGAAATCTACAGCGGCTAGCGCCGCCTGACGTTTGGCATCGCCGCCAGGATATTTCTCACCGTCAATGTAATGGCGCAGGTGCTTGAGATCGTCCTCGGTAATGGGAGGATCTCTGTAATCGGCAGGAAACTCCAGCCGGTCGATTTCCTCTAATCCCGGCGTGAGCAACACGAGCGTGCGTTTTTGCGCTTTCATGAGGGCTTCACGAGAACTTTATGCATCCTTCTATACTCAACATTCCCGTGCGGCACGTAAAAGTTTCAATGTTGGCTTACGACCTCTTGGCCTCAACCGCACCGTGCTGCTGCCTTCCAGTTACAGCTTGAGGGCGATCGCCTTACACTCGCTTAAAGTAATCCCCGATAGCGAATGAACGTCAAAATCGCCGCCCACGACCCCAGCGCCACTTTCACGGCAACCAAAATATTCAAAATCGGAATCCAGCCGCCGCTCACTAGCCCTCCCATTTGACCGTAGGGCAGTGCGACTCCAGTCAAGCTGAGTACCGCGATCGCGATGAAAATCAGCACCGAGACTTTTTCCCAGGTGGCTGCGTGCCAGCGGCGATAAATGCTTTCCATCCAGGTCGAGGAAGACGTAATCGCCACCAGCCCGATCGCCGTTCCTCCCGCCACCCCGGCAGCAAATCCCCCGCCGGGACTGAGGTGACCGCGAATCGCGAGTTCGATACTGACGATCGCCGAAATCGTTGCCCCCAATCGCGCCAGGATGATGGAAGGGCGATCGGTAAATTGGCGCACCGTGCGGGTGGGAGATTCATCGGCTAGAAGATACTTCACCCCTGTAATCGCAATGGTGAAGACCACGACCTCGAAGATCGTGTCGTAGAGGCGATTGCGAAAAATGATTCCCGATACGGCATTGGGCACGCCACTTTCCATCGCGACGGTCTCGACGAGGGAAAACTCAGCCGCGTCGAGCGTTACGTTGGGCAAGACGAGCATCTTGATATAGATGGCGATGCCAGCAATGACGTAAATCCAAATCATGCAGGGTCTCCGCTGGTGGGGGCATTTTCGAGGGGGGCGGCCTGCGGCTCGACCCGAGCGAGCAGGGCGACATCGACGTGAGTCAGGCGAACCGTTTCAGGAAATTCGGGTTGAATGATGTCGTGCAGCCGACGGACGCGAGTTTTGAAGTGATGGGTGTGAGGGGAATGGGTTGCGGCGATCGCCACACACGTCCCGTGAATCTCGCGATCGATCAGGGCTGTCTGCAACGACTGGGGACTGGAATACGTCGTAATTTCCAGGCGCACGTGATGGGGACTCAAGGCGGTGCGAATCGCAGCGACCGCGCGATCGAGGTCTGAAGCGGGCGCTGAACTCGTCGGGCGTTTCGGCTTGCGAGGCACGTCGGTTTCGAGGATGCCCAAACGCATCGTCATGGACGAGCGCACGGCCACGGCATAGAGCGTAATCGAAAGCATCGTGCCGACTAGCGCTTCGGTGAGAGCTACGTCGGCAGCCCCGAAGGAGGCATAGACCAACGCCGCTACGGCACCCATAATGCCGCGAATCACGAGGGCGTGATATGGGTTCACCTGCGCCACCGTCATGTAGGCCGTGAGCGGCAACAACACGGCGATCGCGACGAGGGCAATATCTTCAGTCATCGCTCCCTCCCGAACTCGAACAGTAGGCCAACACGTAACCCAGCACGGTATTCCAAATCGCCAAAGAAATCAGTGCCAACACTAACAGCGGCCATTCGCGCGGAATTTCGAGCAACAGGCCGACGATAATGCTCATCGAGCCCAGCGTGTCGGCCACCGAGAGACTGTGCAGCTTGAATAACACCGAGCGATCGCCCAGCAGCGGCCACGTCCCCCAAAACCAGTACAGAATCCCGATCGCCATCAACACGTATCCGAGCAGGTTTATCATGCGTCTCGCACCTCGCCGGATGTTGCGTTCGAGCTAGCGATCGAGCCAGCGATCGCGTTCGAACTAGCAATTGCCTCTGAAACAGTCGAGTGCGGTTCGCTCACCCGCTTGATGATGTGAGCCAGTAACATCAACGACGCATTGCCCACGCTGAGAATCAACACGCCGACCACCCCGATCGTCCAGTCGTCTCGCAGTACCGACAAAACGAGAATCATGATCGAGGTTTTGGTAGCAATGCTGGCGAACGCGAGCATGGTTTGCCAGATGTCTTCATCCTGCCAAGCCTCATAAATGGGAATGAGCAAAGCTGCGATCATGGCAAAAAGAACCCAATTCACGATCGCTCCTCCCGCCCGACTCGGTGGACTTCATACCAGCCGTCTTTGCGGCATTTCAACACGATAGTTTTAGGCGTAAACGTGATCAAAAAGATGTCCAAAAAGATCAAGCCCGGCGAGCGATCGGGTTTAACGCGCTCTAAGACAATGTCTTCACGTTTGTGGGGGCGCACCATCATCTCAAACGCCTCGAAATAGGCTTGAGGAATGGCCACTAAGATTTCCCAAATGACGTGCAGCCAATCGCGCAGTCGGGTTGGGGTGACGTAGCGACGATGGGGGAGCAACAACGCCACGCAAATCCCGATCGCGATGTTAGCCAGACTGAAATTCGCCGTCAGCAAAAACCAAATCGCCAGTCTTAGCAATAAGTCTAAATATCCGATCATGTCAGCACCGCCCAAAACACGAGTGTGAGTACGAGACTCATGCCTCCGATCAGGTGTTCGAGGGTTTCTAAATGTCTCGATAGGCGCAAAAATTGCTGCCGAAACACCAGCCACGCCGCCAACCATCCCGTCCCGATAGTGATCAGCGCTTTGCCGATTTTAGTGAGGGTATAAGCATCAAATGTCATCCCATTCGCAGCCAACAATCCCGCTCCTAAGGTCACCACTGCCCAACTGTAGCCGCGCGCAAGGGGTTTGCTCTCAGCCCCGCCCACTGCCACGGGTAAGAACAAAAACTTGGCGAACACGATCGCCGTGCCCACCGCCGCCACCGTCATCACATTGGATTGCCACGGCACTAGGCGATCGAGTGCGAGCGCTTTCGCCCCAAATCCCCCTAGCAACGGAAATCCCGAAATCGACAGACCAGCGATCGCCACTGCCCCCCACAGTTCCACGGGCATGGGCTGGTGACGCAACTCCTCGAACTTGCGGCTGGGCATACTCCCCGCACTCAAAAACAGCGTGGCTTTGGCGAGTCCGTGGGTCAACGCGTACAGCCCCGCGACTGCCGGAGTGACGAGTACGAAGCCAATTTGAGAAATCGTACTCAACGCCAGCGTCCGCTTCGTATCCCGCTCGAAGATGGCAAAACTGACCCCCAGCACGGCAG
>JBCBTL010000308.1:0-4315 GCA_039818705.1 Cyanobacteria bacterium J06639_1 | reverse complement strand
CTACCCGCATCCTCTTAGGGTACCCAACCGATACGACTGCTCTGTCAATATCGTCTGGAATTGTCTAGACCAATCGCAATCTCTGCCGGAAAAGAAACTAAGCCGAACTCTGTATGCCCCCCAGGTGGACAGTAGGTTAAGAGAGACCGACCAACTTTGGGGGCACTACAACTCGCTGCTGCAAAGTACAGTCGAACCGCTGGACATAACTGGTCTTGCCGCTTTGCTGAAATACCACAGTAGAAATCACGTAAAGCCTGACTCCTCTCTGTGGACTTTGAGGAACTGAGATTACGTAACGCTGCTTGTCAAAATGTCTTAGCGTTGGCTTGAAGCGTAGCGCACCTGCTCGTTCCGACTCAACACTCCTCGAAGATACACAGCAGTCGCCTCATTAAGACGAGTTTGCTCTCCTCCCCATGCTCTCCATCGGCTACATCTTCCGTCCGTCTGTTTTACCTGTGGAGGCCGATTGCAATCGCCTCCAAACTGCCGGAGCAACCGAAATCTACTGCGATCGCGACGAACGCCTTTACTACGCCGAGCTTCAATCGCGATCGCAACAAGGAGAGATCGACCAACTCTTACTGCTGGAGTTAGCCGATTTAGGGGATTCAGTTGCTGAGATCGGGCAGCGCTTGCAGGAGTGGGAACGGGCGAATGTGGCTGTTCGCGTGGTGACTGAGGCGGGGATTGAGGAGGCTGGCGATCGCGATACTCTCCTGCGCTGGATGTCCGAGCTGCCGGGGCAGTTGCGCAGTCGGCAGGTGGCGGTAGGGCACGCTCGCAGTCGACTGATGCAAAAAGCACCTCCGGGTCGTCCGCCGTTTGGGTATAAGCGCGATCGCGATAAGTACATCCTAGATAGGCGATCGGCGGCGATCGTGCGGGAGTATTTCGATCGCTTTTTGCTCTACGGTTCGCTGCGAGATGCGGTGCGGCACGTCCGGCGCACGTTCGGAAAAACGATGTCGGTCGCAACGGGGCGACGGTGGCTCACCCAAGCGGCCTATCGGGGGGATCTGGAATATAAGGATGGCGCGACGCTGCGGGATACTCATCCGGCCATCTTGACGCGAGACGAAGCGGCGCAGATCGATCGCTGGCTGCGGCGAAATCGGAGTATTGCGCCACGCTCGGCTAGCGCGCCGCGATCGCTTGCAGGATTAGTGTTCTGCCAGACGTGCGAGCAGAGGTTGCGGGTCGTGCAGGTAACGCAGCGGCGCAAGGCGAAGCAATACCTTTATTTGAGATGCGATCGCTGCGGGTACAGCCTCAACTACGATCGCACGCTGACCCAGGTGATTCGGCAGGTGTGTGCGGATTTGCCGCAGCGGGTGGCGACGTTCGATGGCGATCGCATTTCGCAAGCTAAACAGGCGATCGCGAAGCAGATCGAGAAAAACGACAGCATTCTTAACACCCTGACTGAACTGGAGCGAGACGACGTGCTCGATGCCGCTACCGTTCAGCTCCGTCGCTACCGCCTCGCCGCCGAAACCGCCCAACTTCAGCAGCAGCTCGAACAGTTTCCGCCCGCAAGCCTTGCGGACATCAGCGCTACAGTCTCCATCGAACCGTTTTGGCAGGACTTAACCGAGTCCGAGCGTCGCCGTTATTTTCGCGAGTTCATTCGCCGGATCGCGATCGCCCCCGAAGTCAGCCCCGAGATTCAGTTTTTCTTTTGATCGACTTTAATAAAATTTTTACTTGCAAAATGCTTTCAAATTCACTCTGAAGGGCTGAGAAGTCCCTAAGTAGGCTTCCACTCTCTCTGAGTAACTCCAAGCCTCTCTAGATTCGCTTGAAACCTTAAGTTCATGGTTTGAAATCTTTTCATGACTCGTGTGAGTGCTGATAATGCTGACTAGCGCGAGCGGGTCGTCTGGACGGTGGCGGTGCTCGTTTGAGGTTTCAAGCTCGTATTAGGAGAATCTCCCGTGAAATTAGCGGTTTATGGCAAAGGCGGGATCGGCAAGTCCACCACCAGTTGCAACATTTCCGTAGCGCTGGCGCGGCGCGGCATGAAAGTGCTGCAAATCGGCTGCGATCCCAAGCACGACAGCACCTTCACCCTCACGGGCTTCCTGATTCCCACCATTATCGACACCCTCGAAGCCAAGGACTACCACTACGAAGACATCTGGCCGGAAGACGTAATCTACAAGGGTTACGGCGGCGTAGACTGCGTGGAAGCGGGCGGCCCTCCAGCGGGCGCGGGCTGCGGTGGCTACGTGGTGGGCGAAACCGTCAAACTGCTCAAAGAGCTGAACGCCTTCGACGAATACGATGTCATCCTCTTCGACGTGTTGGGTGACGTGGTTTGCGGTGGTTTCGCCGCTCCCCTCAACTACGCCGACTACTGCCTGATCGTCACCGACAACGGCTTCGATGCGCTCTTCGCCGCCAACCGCATCGCCGCTTCCGTCCGCGAAAAAGCACGCACCCACGCCCTGCGCCTCGCCGGACTGATCGGCAACCGCACCTCCAAGCGCGACCTGATCGACAAATACATTTCCACCGTGCCGATGCCCGTGATGGAAGTACTGCCCCTAATCGAAGACATCCGCGTCTCCCGCGTGAAGGGCAAAACCATCTTCGAGATGGCCGAATCCGATCCCAGCCTGCACGCCGTCAGTCAGTACTACCTCAACATCGCCGACCAGCTCCTCTCCGAGCCAGAAGGCATCGTCCCCAAGGATGCAGAAGACCGCGAGCTGTTCTCCATCCTCTCCGACTTCTACGGTGACGTATCCAAGTCGCCCCTGTCGCAGGTCGTGGCCTAGCCTCACCGGGCGATCGCTTTTCTCCAGGAGCGATCGCCCCCTCTCGTTTTTCAATTCCGAATCGATATTTCTGCGACGCGATCGCGAGCCGTTCCCAGGAGCCGAATTGACATGACTGCAAGCCCCACCACTGCCCCCGATCCGCTGAATTTTGAATGCGAAACCGGGAACTATCACACCTTTTGCCCTATTAGCTGCGTGGCGTGGCTCTACCAAAAAATTGAAGACAGCTTCTTCTTAGTGGTCGGCACCAAAACCTGCGGCTACTTTTTGCAAAACGCGATGGGCGTGATGATCTTCGCCGAACCCCGCTACGCGATGGCGGAACTCGAAGAAGGCGACATCAGCGCCAAACTCAACGACTACGACGAACTGAAGCGGCTCTGTTTGGATATCAAACGCGATCGCAACCCCTCCGTCATCGTCTTCATCGGCACCTGCACCACCGAAATCATCAAGATGGACTTGGAGGGCATGGCTCCCAAGCTCGAAGCGGAAGTGGGCATTCCCATGGTGGTGGCGCGCGCCAACGGCCTCGACTACGCCTTCACCCAAGGGGAAGACACCGTATTGGCGGCAATGGCGATGAAGTGCCCCACCAGCGCCCCCGCTCCCGCCGCTGCGGAAGAGAAGAAAAAGCGCGGTCTCGGTTCGCTGCTCAGCTTCGGCCAAAAAGAAGACGCCACCGAAGTCGAGACGGAATACAAAGAGCATCCGCCCCTGGTCATCTTCGGCTCTCTCACCGACCCCGTAGTCACGCAGCTCAATCTAGAGCTGAAAAAGCAGGGCATTAAGGTGTCTGGCTGGCTCCCCTCCCCGCGTTTCACCGATTTACCTGTAGTGGAACCGGGTACTTACGTCGTCGGCGTCAACCCCTTCCTCAGCCGAACCGCCACGACTCTAATGCGGCGGCGCAAGTGCAACCTTATCAATGCCCCCTTCCCCATCGGCCCCGACGGAACGCGAGCGTGGATCGAGGCGATTTGTGCAGCTCTGAACGTCGAACCGCAGGGGCTAGATGATCGCGAAGCCGAAATCTGGAATCACCCGCAGGTACAGGAGTACGTCGAGCTGATTAAAGGCAAGTCCATCTTCTTCATGGGCGACAACCTGCTGGAAGTCTCGATGGCGCGCTTCCTGATCCGCTGCGGCGCGACGGTGCAAGAAATCGGCATCCCCTACATGGACAAGCGCTTCCAAAAATCCGAGCTAGAGATGCTAGAGCGCACCTGCGAGGAGATGGGCGTACCCAAGCCCCGCATCGTGGAAAAACCGGACAACTACAACCAGCTCCAGCGCATCCGCCAAGATCTCCCCGACCTCGTAATCACGGGCATGGCGCACGCCAACCCCCTAGAAGCCCGAGGCATCACCACCAAGTGGTCAGTGGAGTTCACCTTCGCCCAAATCCACGGCTTCGGCAACACCAAAGACATGCTAGAAATGGTCACCCGCCCCATCCGCCGCAACAGCAACCTCAAAGAGTTGGGCTGGACGAAAATGGTGAAAGAAGCCGCTCCTGTTTGAAC
>JBCBTL010000307.1:0-4330 GCA_039818705.1 Cyanobacteria bacterium J06639_1 | reverse complement strand
CGCCATCGGCTCCCGCCGCCTGCACCAGAGCCAGGTCGGCGTAGGTACCGAAGGCGTCTTTCGCAAACACCACGCTCGCCACACTGATTTCCGCAGAGGTCACAAGCTCGGTATCGGCGACCATATCGTCACCTGGGTGCGACCCGCCCCGTCGGCCTCCGCGTTATCGGAGCCGGACTTTGCGCGTCTGCCGTCTACCTTGCAGGTGAGGGAGGTGCACTTGCGCCTCGTGCGCAAAGGCTTTCGCACTCAAGACATCATTCTGGTCACCACACTGCTCGACCCCCAGCGCTATCCCAAGTCTCAGCTCGCCGAGCTCTACGCTCTGCGCTGGCAGGCAGCTGAGGTCAATCTCAGACATCTCAAAACCACTCTGAGCATGGAGATGCTCGCCACTCGGACGCCGTCGATGGTGCGCAAAGACCTCTGGGTGCACATGATGGCCTACAACTTACTACGCACTTTGATGTGGAATGCCTCTCCAACAGCGCCTGACGGCAAGACTCCACATCTGTCGTTACAAGGGACTCGTCAGGGGTTGGCTCAGTTCATCCCTTTATTAGCGATGGCCACTCAGGCTCTTCGCCGCCGCCTCCACTGCCAACTGATAGCACTGGTGGCCCAACAACGATTGCCGGTACGACCCGGCCGGATTGAACCCAGAGTCCGCAAACGTCGACCCAAGCCGTTTCCCTTGATGACACAGCCCAGGAGCACTCTCAAACGTAAGCTAGCTGCCTAGTTTGGCTTCCGTCAGTGCCATTGGGCGCTTAGGTGGTGTATTCGGCGTTGATGCGAACGTAGTCGTAGCTGAGATCGCAGCCCCAGGCGAGGCCGCTTCCAGAGCCTTGGTGCAAAGCGATCGCGACCGAAATCGTGTCGCTTGCCTTCATGTATGCAGCAGCAGCAGGGCGATCGAATGCCAGCGGCGTTCCCGCCTTCATCAGCTCGAAGTGTCCCAGAGCAATATCCAGCTTCGTCTGGTCGAACTCAACTCCAGCTTTGCCCACCGCCGCTGCCAACCTGCCCCAGTTGGGGTCGCAGCCGTAGACGGCGGTTTTAACCAGCGGTGAACTCGCGACTACGCGGGCTAGATGGCGAGCATCGGCATCGGTAGCGGTTCCGTTCACTTGAATTTCTAAGAGTTTGGTCGCGCCTTCGCCGTCGCGAGCGATCGCCTTCGCCAAATGAATGCAAACTTGATTCAGCCCCGCCTGTAGCTGCTCGGTTTCCGGCGAATCTGCGGCAATCTCGGGGGCAGCAGAGCGCCCGTTCGCCAGCGTCAGCAGCATGTCGTTCGTGCTGGTGTCGCCGTCTACGGTGATCTGATTGAAACTCACGTCTGCCGCGCGGGTCGTCATCGCTTGCCAGAGGTCGGGACTTACGCGAGCGTCGCACGTCACGAAAGCCAGCATCGTCGCCATGTTGGGGTGAATCATCCCCGAGCCTTTGGCAATGCCGCCGATACGAACGGGATGCCCGGCGATCGCCATTTCCACCGCAATACTTTTCTCAACTAGATCGGTAGTAAGAATCGCTTTGGAGGCAATCTCTGCGCTTTCGTTTGGAGCGAAAGTTGTCGTCAGCTCGGCCAACTCGGGCATGGCCTTAGCGAACTTATCGACATCAAAACGCTGGCCGATCACGCCCGTTGAGGCTGTTAAAACCAGATCGGAGTCGATGTCTAAAGCTTTGGCTGCGAGGTCGGCAATGGCTCGGTTATCGCGATCGCCGTCTTCTCCCGTGCAAGCATTCGCCTGTCCTGCATTGCACAAAATTGCTCGGGCGCGTGGATTAGCGGCAAGTCGTTCCTGACCGTAGGTGACGCAAGCGGCGCGGACTTGATTGGTGGTGAACACCCCCGCCGCGATCGCCTCATCCTCCGAGACGATCAACGCCAAATCCAACCCGCCAGAGGGTTTCAACCCCGCCGCAATCCCTGCTGCCCGAAATCCCTGCGGCGCGGCCACGCTGCCGGGGATACTCTGCCATCCTTCGCCCACGATTCTCTCTCTCAGTGCTGCTCATACTGTAGACGCAGACATCGCGATCGCATCTGTCAGCTTCAGTGCAGTTCGGGGTAACTTACTCCGGCTGAGATTCGGGCGATCGCGGAATGTCCACTTCTATCGTCTTGCCGCCGAACTCGTGAACGGAATCCCCGGCGCGGATTATCACGCTATCGATGTCGTCTGGAATAGAAATCGTGGTGCTGCGAGTGAAGGGCTGCTCTTCTACGTGTGGATGATGCAGCACGCGCGTGCCCAATACCTTGCCGTCGGGAGCGAGCACTTCCCAACTATTGGCGTAATGCTCCCAACCCGTATCGGCGTGGGACACCGTCACGTCAAAGCGATACGTCCCCTCGCCCGTGGCTCGAACTTTCACGTCAACCACGTCAGCTTCGCCAGCCCACGCGATCGCCGGATATGCCATCACTCCCAAAGCGATCGCCAATAGACCCGTTTTCATCCCCCCAACTCCCGCAGCGCGATCGGGTTTGACAGCCTCAGCCTATCGCAGTCGGCTCCGCGTTGGCGGCAGCGATCGCCTCCACCAAGCCCTCCAGCGTGTATTCCTCAGCGCAAATATCCGTCCGCCCCAGCAATTCCGTGCAGGTATCTGCCGTTTTAGGGCCGATCGCGGCAATTTGCACCCCGTCGAGCGCCGAAAACTCGAACTGAGCCTCCCGCAACAAGCGATAAAAGTGCCGCACGGTTTTGGAACTGGCAAACGTGATGATATCAACCCGTTTGGCCTGTAGCAGCGAGAGAGCGCGCGGTTCGACGCGATCTGGGCATTTCGATTGATAAGCAGCAACTTCCGTCACTGCCGCCCCCCTTTCGGTCAGGGCTTTCACGAGAATCTCTCTCCCCCCCGACTCCACCCGAGGGAACAAAACGCGCATGTCTAGCTTTTCCAGCGGGAGTTCCGCAGCTACGGCATCCGCAATAAATTCAGAAGGAATGAAATCCGGTCGAATGCCGAACTGGGCGATCGCCGCCGCCGTTTTTTGCCCCACCACGGCCACGCGCGTCCCACTCAGCGCCCGACTGTCCAGGCCGAGCGCCTGCAAGCGCCCGAAAAACGCCTCTACACCATTGGCCGAAGTCAAAATTAGCCAGTCGAACTCGCTCAAACGAGCGATCGCCGCATCCAAATCTCGAAACGAACTGGGGGGCACGATTTCAATGGTCGGCATGTCGGCCACGATTGCCCCTTTCGCTTCGAGCAATCGCGTTAACGCCCCAGCTTGCGGATTCGCGCGCGTCACAAGCACGGTTTTTCCGGCTAGCGGCTGGCGATCGCCTTTCTCTAATTCCAGGCGCGCTCCCACAACTTCACCCACCACGATGACGGCTGGAGACAGTCTAAGAGCTAGTCGCTCCATCTCGTCAGCAAATGTCTCCAAACTCCCCGTCCACACCTGCTGAGAGGCTCGTCCGGCCTCGCGAATCAGCGCGATCGCCGTACTCTCTGATTTACCCGCCCGCATCAAGCGATCGCAAATCTCCTGCAGCGATCGCGTCCCCATCAGCAGCACCAGCGTATCGAGCTGCCCCAAAGCCTCCCAAGGCAGCGTGTTGAGCTGGTGAGCGCTGATAACGGCGAAGCATTGACTGAGATGCTTGTCCGTCAGGAAAATTCCCGCACTTGCGGCAGCGGCGATCGCCGAAGACATTCCCGGCACGATTTCAAACGGACATCCCGCCGCTTGGAGCGCCCGCACTTCTTCCATAACTCGCCCGAAGATCGTCGGATCTCCCGATTTGAGGCGCACCACGGTGCGACCCGCGTGACTGAGCTGGACGAGAAGGCGATCGATGTCGGATTGAGGCGTACTCGTTTGGCCACCTCGCTTGCCCGCTCGAATAATCTCGCACTCGGGTTTGGCTTCGAGCAGCAAAGATTCCGGCACGAGGGCGTCAGTCACGATCGCGTCAGCCGAGCGCAAGAGTTGTAGTGCCCGCACCGTCAAATCGAGGCGATCGCCCAACCCTGCCCCAACTAACCAAACCTTGCCAAATTCGCCCACGAGTCCCACTCAACTGTCGCATTACGTCAGGATATCCCCGCGATCGCTCCCTCCAATCCTCTCGCAAGCAGTACAACCTTATGCCGATCTAGACAGCCAAGCCTCAACTCAGAGTTCAATTCACTGAAAATTTTTTTACCCTAAAATCCGACAAAAGCTTTGCTAGAAGGGATATTTACAAGATTAGCCAAAGCAGATTCGCATGGAAAATGAGGCACATTTTTTACATCTACAACCAGAAATAACCTACATAGGAATTCAATCGAAATCGTGATAATGTCAACATGAATTTTC
>JBCBTL010000306.1:0-4339 GCA_039818705.1 Cyanobacteria bacterium J06639_1 | reverse complement strand
GCAGACAGGAAAATGTTTTCCCTTATGGTAGCTGGCATAATGGTCTTTGGGCAGATCCTGATAGAGGAATTGCAATCGACTGGATTGAAAAAGAGGTAACTGAAGTACACGAATGTGGAAACAGTGGCTTCAATGTATTGCCTCAAAATATGTTCACCTTCAATCAGGCTGTTGATCTTAGGGCTGATGTTTTAGCTTCCAATTCTCAATTGGAATCCAGCGTTCCCAGTGGTGGCGGTGAACTTACTACGGGTGTAGGAGGATCATTTGCAAGATTTGCCATTACCGGCAATCACCTGTACACGGTTACTTTCAGTGATATGATTGTCTTTGACATTACGGATCTTTCCAGCCCCAGAGAAAATCCAGTTTTTTGATATCTCGGTACTTCAAGTATCTCGCTCTTTCCAGAAAAGACATTGCTCTCGGAGTACGCATCAAGAACTCAATATATTCGCAGACGTAGTCTCTGAATCGCTCTTCTTTCGACGCAAGCAAAACCGGCTGTGGATAGTCCCATCTGGCTCCACATTGACGCATAATCCAATTATTGAGCCCTAGAAAAAAAATAGCTTCGTTGTTTGACTCCTTCTTCTTTCCTACAAATAGCCCTGCTTTTTCCAATAGCCGCGACATCATACTGGTGCCGGAACGGTGCATGCCAATAAGGATGACTGGTGCCATTACGCCCATGCTGATGATTACCTCGACCGGCTGCTTGAAAAGTCAGAACTCTAGACGGTGTCTTTCATTCCCTCTTCGTTTCCGTCGGAGTATACATCATTCACGATCGCGTCTGCTACAGCTCTCTCATCGGCTTTCGAACTCGCTACTGCTGTCGAATTCACGACGACAGCAGTAGTGAATATGCCCAACAGAGTGGGATTCACGGAGTGTCGGGAGTGACCTGAGGTTCAGAAGCTAGCTACTTCATTTTTGAAACACAGTTTTTCAAGCGGGTTCAGACAGAGATTCGAGCTGGCTCAGACAGAGATTTGAGTTGGGTTTGCACATCCAGCAGAGTTTGTAGGGCGCGATCGCGGTAGCGCTGGTAGCGTTCCTGCTTTTTGCGTACCTTGGGGCCGTCGAGATTGGGCAAGATGCCGAAGTTGGCGGGCATGGGCTGGAAGTGTTTGGGATCGGCGGTGCTGATGAAGTGGAAGAGCGCACCCATCATCGTGACTGGGGGAAGGGTTAGCAGTGAGTGGCCTAAGATGTGACGAGCGGCATTGGTGCCTGCCAACCAGCCTCCAGCCGCAGCGCAAGCGTATCCTTCGGTGCCGACGAGTTGACCCGCTGCAAAGAGAGTGGGGCACTGGCGAAACTGGAGGGTTGCATCCAGTAAGAAAGGGGAGTTAATGAACGTATTGCGGTGCATTACGCCCATACGAATGAATTCTGCGTTGGCGAGGCCGGGAATGAGTCGAAAGACCCGCTTTTGCTCGCCCCATTTCAAATTGGTCTGAAACCCAACCATGTTCCACAGTCGCCCGGCTTTGTCTTCTTGGCGGAGCTGCACGACGGCGTGAGGCCAGCGACCTGTGCGCGGGTCGGTGAGACCGACGGGTTTGAGCGGGCCGAAGCAAAGGGTTTCTCGACCTCGACTGGCCATTTCTTCAATGGGCAGGCAGCCTTCAAAAAACTTGCGCTCTTCGCGCTCGAAGTCTTTGAGAGGAGCGGGTTCGGCTTCTATGAGGGCGTTCCAGAAGCGATCGTACTCGGCCTCGGTCATCGGGCAGTTGAGATACGCGGCTTCGCCGCGATCGTAGCGGGAGGCGAGAAAGACGATTTCGCGATCGAGGGATTCGCCATCGACGATAGGACTGGCGGCATCGAAGAAGCTGAGGTACTCCATGCCGGTGATGCGGTGCAAGTCTTCCGCTAAAGCAGGGCTGGTGAGAGGCCCCGTGCATAGCACCACGATCGCTTCTGACGGGTCGGGAATGCGGGTCACTTCGGCGCGATGAATCGTAATGCGGGGATGGCGTTCGAGCCGTTCGGTTAGTTCGCGACTGAAAACAGCGCGATCGACAGCTAAGGCACCGCCAGCCGGAACCGCGTGCTCGAAGGCGGCATCCATGACAACCGAGCCGAGCTGCTTCAGTTCGGCCTTGAGCAGACCGGCAGCGCGATCGTCAGCGATCGCTCCAAACGAGTTGCTACACACCAGTTCGGCAAAGTGGGGCGTGTGGTGAGCGGGGGACGATCGCTGCGGGCGCATTTCGTGCAGCACTACATCTAAACCCGCGCGGGCAATTTGCCAAGCGGCTTCCGTACCGGCAAGTCCCGCGCCGATGACGTGAATGGGGCGATCGCTCATGGGTCAAATTCCGTTTTCACATTCCGCTGTCACATTCTGCCGCTGGCGTAGCGAGTGCTAACGCACCCGAGCGCGATGGGATTTGCGTAGGTCTTATCCTAGCGTTTGAGATGCTTGGAGTCGGGGAACAGACTCATTGCGATCGCAAGCGTTCCAGTTCGGCTTGCAGATCCGAGACCTCTTGGCGCAGGCGATCGGAGTGATTTACGTCCAGTGCTGCACTGGTGTCAGCCGTTGTATCTGCAGCATCGTCATCGTCGATCGAAATCGGACGCGGCCCCTGCTGTGGAGGGGGATCTCCGGGGGTGGGAGAGGATGGAGCTTGCGCTTCTGCTGCCTGTTTAGCGGCATTTTGCTTGAGAATTTCGCTGACAAAGCCTTTGGCCTCATCGGCGGTCATTTCCCCCCGCTCGACCATTTCGTCCGCCAGTTTTTGTGCCTGTTTGCGCAGCTCGCCCAACTGCGAACCGGCTTTATCTGCCGCGAGAGATGCCGCCCCGATGCCCAGATAAAACGCTTTCTGGACGATGTCTCCAATGCCCGCCATACCTTATCTACCCGAACGCTGCTGAAACGACCACTTCAGCCATCTATGCTACCAATCACACCTGAATTTGTTGCAGTCGCGTTCGCGAGCAGCAAAGCCGACCCCGGTGCAGCGATCTCGGTCAGCCCAGAAAACCGTCCGCCCGTGCGGGATGGTCGCGGGCGATCGCCTACTAGGGCAGATGATTACCAAGGCAAGATGTCACCGTTAGCGTGCCAAAATGTGCCTGTATTTTCCAGCGTTAAGTTATCAATCCGTTGCAACAGCCCGCGCACGGATTGCTCTGGGGTGATGCCGTTGGCGGTAAATCCGGTCATCGCCGTGCTCACGAGGCCGGGATGCAAGATGGCAACGGCGATGCCGCGCGGTTTCAAGTCGTGCGCTAGCGACTTACCCGCCATCGACAGCGCGACTTTTGACATGCGATAGCCGTAAGAGCCTCCCGAGGTGTTGTCGGCGATCGATCCCATGCGACTGGTCATGAGCACCAGCTTCGAGCCCGTCTTCAGATTCGGTAGCAGTGCTTGCGTGACGCGCAGCGCTCCGAGAGCGTTGACTTCAAACTGACGGCGCATACTTTCAAAATCGAGATCGTCGAGCGTTACCCGCTCCAAAATTCCGGCATTGAGAATGAGTCCGTCCAAGGGAGTGTCGCTCAGGCGAACGGCCAGATCGGCCACTGCGCGATCGCTCGTAACATCCACGCCGGGTTCTACCCACACCCTGAGGGTTGCTAGTGCTTCAGACGAACTGCGACAGATGGCGATCGCCTCATCGCCTCGATCCGTAATTTGACGACAATATTCCAAACCGATACCGCCGTTTGCCCCGGTAATTGCGTAGGTTGCCATGGCGTAGGAGCCCTGCGAACGTTCGTTTAACCCTAGCGAATGGCGCGTACACCTAGCGAGTGCGAGTCTCTTACTTTCTAAGTTATGGAATGTTTAACAAAAGGGCACTTCTATTAATTGACTAAGCATACTAAAAATGAGATAATTTTAATTAAGTAAATCACTAACAGTCATGGGTCAGCAAGGATTTTGGGATTGGGAAGAGCGTCACGAAAAACTCTTGGCGAAGAAGCCCACACTCGAACATCTCAATATGATAGTTCCCTGGGAAGAATTTCGACCTCTGCTCGATAAGGTTTATCAAAAGCCAAGAAAAAGCAATGCTGGACGTAAGCCCTTTGATGTCATTCTGATGTTCAAGATACTTATCCTACAGCATCTTCACAATATCAGTGATGACGCTCTTGAATATCAGATTAATGACCGACTCTCTTTTATGAAGTTTCTCAACCTCGGTCTTGAAGATGTGGTTCCCGACGCCAGAACAGTCTGGCTATTTCGAGAGCGATTGAAAGAATCTGATTTAACTCGAGAGCTGTTTGAGCACTTTAATGACTATCTGTTCGAACAAGGATACCAAGCAAAATCAGGACAGATTGTAGATGCAACTCTGATACCTGT
>JBCBTL010000305.1:0-4343 GCA_039818705.1 Cyanobacteria bacterium J06639_1 | reverse complement strand
GAATGCCACATGCAGCAGCTTGAGCCGTTTGCCGTGCGCGCCAACTTGGTGGTGCCGATTCTGCAAGCCAATCGTCTTCTGGGTCTGCTGATCGCGCACCAGTGTTCCGGCCCGCGCGAGTGGGAGCAGGAAACCATCGACTTCTTCACGCAGGTTTCGACTCAGGTGGGCTTCGCGCTCGACCGTATCGACCTGCTGGAGCGCCAGAAAGTCTCCGAGGAAAGCCAGCGTCGCGAGAAAGAATTGCTGCAACGCCGAGCGCTGGAACTGCTGATGCAGGTGGATCCCATCAGTCGCGGCGACTTGACGGTGCGCGCGCAAGTGACCGAAGACGAAATCGGCACGATCGCCGACTCGTACAACGCCACCGTGCGCAGCTTGAGAGAGATTGTGGAACAGGTGCAAACCGCCGCCAAACAGGTGGCCACCACCACCGATACCAACGAAGCCTCGGTGCGATCGCTAGCGGAAGAAGCTGTTCAGCAAGCGTCAAGTATCTCCGAAGCACTCAACCGCATTGAGGAGATGTCAGACTCCATCCGCGCGGTGGCGGCTAACGCGGAAGAAGCCGACGCGGCGGTGAAAGTGGCAACCCAAACCGTGCAACAGGGTGACGATGCCATGAACCGCACGGTGGACGGTATTCTCGCCATTCGAGAAACGGTGGCAGAAACATCAAAGAAAGTAAAGCGCCTGGGTGAATCGTCGCAGCGTATTTCTAAGGTGGTGAACCTGATTGGCGCGTTCGCCGACCAAACGAACCTGCTGGCACTGAACGCCTCGATTGAGGCAGCCCGTGCAGGGGAGCAAGGCCGAGGCTTCGCGGTGGTTGCGGACGAGGTGCGATCGCTAGCGCGTCAGTCTGCGGATGCAACGGCGGAGATTGAAAAGCTGGTGGCTGAAATCCAAACCGGTACCAACGAGGTGGTGGCCGCAATGGAAGAAGGTACCGAGCAGGTGGTCACCGGTACGAAGCTGGTGGAAGAAGCGCGGCAATCGCTGACCCAAATCGCGAGCGTGAGCGATCGCATTAACGAGCTGGTGGACAAAATCGCGCAAGCCACCGAAGTTCAGTCCCGCGACTCGGAAGTGGTCACCAAGACGATTACGGATGTGGCCGAAGTGGCGAGTAAGACCTCGCTATCGGCATCGGACGTATCCGACTCGTTTAAGCAACTGCTAACGGTGGCGCAATCCCTGCAAGAAAACGTCAGTCAGTTCAAAGTCGAGTAACCTCCTGCTGTCAGACTCGTCAGTCGACCTGGCGAGTCTGATGTCATCTCATTTCGTGTCTTTTAGATTTAGATCCTCTCCTGCCAGCCTTCTCGCTCTCGAAATCGAGGTTCGTTCATGACTCAGGCTCCTCCACAACTCAACTACTCCGGCGCGCCGTCCGACGATGCGTTCGACAGCCTCTCCTCGGAGTCTGTGCTCAATGGCGACTCAGGTCTTTCACTAGAGTTGGACGAGCTGCTGGCTCAAAGCAGCGAGAGTACGGAAAAGCCGATACCAGTAGCTAGTAGCGTTGCTCCGATCGCGCGCAGCGGGATGGGCATTCAGCTCAAAGCAACGTTGCTGGCGATCGCGGTGGGTGTTTTACCCGTAGCGGGACTGGGCTTCCTGGCTTACCAGGTGGCGGATGGCACGTTACGAGAGCAAATCCGCAGTACCGAGCAGGTCGAAGTGACGGCGCTCTCGGAAACGGTGAGTGACTATCTCGATGAAACCTATCGCAGCATCGTATCGCTGAGTCAGGCCGATATTTTTGCCAATCCAAACATTCGCGATCAGTTCACCGTTCAAGACAAGGCATCTTTTTTGAATCGCGTCCGCGCTAACTCGGGAGGGTTGATCGGGGCGATCGTGGTGGTCAATCTGGATGGCGAAGTCGTCTATCAAACCGATGGCCCTCCCGTGCCCAACCGGAGAGAGTCTGAATGGTTTAAGGGCGTAGCGAGTACGGGACAGCCATTTATCGAGCAGCCGCGAGCGCGATCGGATCAGGCTGCTGTCTACAGTTTCTTTGTTGCGGCTCCCATCCGCGACAGTCAGTCCAATGCGGTTATCGCGCAAGTTGCCGCTGCCGCTCCCATCGCCAAGCTGGAGGAACGGATTGAAGAGTTCGGTCAAACCGACCAACAAGAATACGCGATTGTCAGTCACGCCGGAGGTAGGCTGGAAGCCTTCATCAGTGAAGACAAAGATCGCATCGGCGAGAACTTCGTGCAGGACTTAGCAAGCCTGCGCAACGAAATTGGTTCTGGCCCCACCTCGATGATGATGAATGCGGACAGCACCGAGACGAACAAGTCTCAAATTGCAGCTCGCGCGCCCGTGCCACCCACCCAAACAGGGTCATTCGACCCGCAATGGGATGCGTTGTTGTTGCTCGATCGCTCTGCTGCTTTTGCCGCACAGCGTCAGTTGGGCTTAACCTTCCTTGGAGGAACGGTTGCAGCCGCAGGAGCTATTGCAGCGATCGCCTACTTAGTGTCTCGAAGAGCCTTGCAGCCGATTTTGGATGCGGCTCAAGCGGTCGATCGCATTGGTGAAGGCGATCTCGACACCCGACTGAACGTGTCTGGTAATGACGAGCTGGCAGTCTTGGGTTCCAACATCAATCAGATGGCATCTCGGATGCAGCAGCTCGTGTCTGACCAGGAATTCTCGGTCGAGCAGGCGAACTTGCTCTCTGAAATTACTTCGGCGCGGGCGTTTAGCGAAGAGCAGTACGAGCAAGTATTCGATAAAGCGTTGGCTGACGTGCGGGCTTTGATGCGTGCCGATCGCGTGGTCATCTATCGCTTCAATCAAGATTTCAGCGGCTACATCTCCAATGAAAGCGTCGCCTCCGGCTGGCCGCGAGCGCTGGGCGACCAGATCGAAGATGCGTGCATTCCCCAAGTCTTGCTGGATGCCTATCGCGACGGTCGCGTTCAGCCTGCGGATGACGTGTTCAACTCTGGCTACCATCCCGACCACCTCGACTTGATGTATCGGTTGCAAATCAAGTCGAATCTAGTAGCACCGCTGATCAACCAGGGCAAGCTGTACGGCATTCTCGTGGTGCATCATTGCGCCGATAAGCATCAATGGCAGGAGACCGAGATTGCCTTTGCCCGACAGCTTGCCTTGCAGTTCGGCTCGCTGCTAGAACGTGTCACCTTCTTGAACCAGTTAGACAACGATGCGGAGCGCGCCCGACTGCTGCGAGACTTTACGACGGAAGCAACTCAACTTGAAGATGCTGAAGAGCTGCTGACTCAGTTACCCCTGGATAAAGTTCGGCAGGGGATTCAAAGCGATCGCGTCATCGTCTACACCTTCGACGAAGAGTGGAAAGGCACGGTGGTGGCTGAGTCGATCGCCCCTGGATGGCCGGTGGCGATCGGAGCGAAAATTGCCGATCCCTGCTTTGCCGAAAATTACGTCGAAAAGTATCAGCGCGGTCGCGTTCAGGCCACGCCCGACATTTACAAAGCCGACTTGACCGAGTGCCACCTGCAGCAGCTCGAACCGTTTGCCGTGCGTGCCAACTTGGTCGTGCCGATTTTACAAACTGGGAAGTTGCTGGGTCTGCTGATCGCGCACCAATGTTCTGGAACGCGCGACTGGACGCAGGAAGAAATCGACTTTTTCTCGCAGGTTTCGACCCAGCTCGGATTTGCCCTCGATCGCGCTGCACTGCTCGAAAGCCAAAAACTCTCGAAAGAGCAGCTCCAGAAAAGAGCGCTAGAGCTGCTGATGGAAGTAGACCCGATCGGTCGCGGCGACTTGACTGTGCGCGCGACGGTGACCGAAGACGAAATCGGCACGATCGCCGACTCGTACAACTCTACGGTCAGCAACCTGCGCCAAATTGTGGAACAGGTGCAGTCTGCCGCTCAGCAGGTAAACCTCACGACCGGGACGAGCGAAACCTCCGTCCGCGAGCTATCGGAAGAAGCACTGCGTCAGGCGGAAGAAGTCACCGTTGCGCTGGAGCGCATTGAAGCGATGACGCAATCCATTCGCGAAGTGGCCGCCAGCGCCGAACAAGCCGAGCTAGCCGTTAAACAAGCCACCTCTACGGTGAATGAGGGCGATCGCGCCATGAACCGCACGGTGGACGGAATTCTCACCATTCGCGACACGGTATCTGAAGCTTCCAAAAAAGTGAAGCGACTGGGGGATTCGATGCAGCGAGTTTCGAAAGTGGTGAAACTGATTGGCTCGTTCGCAGCTCAAACGAACTTGTTGGCGCTGAATGCCTCGATGGAGGCAGCCCGAGCCGGTGAGGAAGGTCGCGGTTTCGCGGTGGTCGCGGATCAGGTGAGAGACTTGGCACGACAGTCCGCCGATGC
>JBCBTL010000304.1:0-4343 GCA_039818705.1 Cyanobacteria bacterium J06639_1 | reverse complement strand
ATCCCAACTGTAGGCCACTTTGAATTCCGGATGGCCGCCGCGAAATACGTATTGATCGAACAGCGATCGTGGATTCAGTCCGGTGGCCTTGTCGATCGCTCGAATTAAATCGACAGTTTCGACTGTGGAGTGAGCATTGTCGTTGACGAACGTATGAATGGCTTTTTGGAATAAGTCCTGGCCGAGCCAATGGCGGAGCATGTGATACACGCACGCGCCTTTTTCGTATAGGTGGCGATCGTAGAGTTCGATCGCGACTTTGTAGACGTTGGTAACGATGGGGCGACGGTAGCGGGAGCTATCTTCAGACATGTAGCTGCAGCGGTCTTGGTAGCGGTGATAGTCGGCGTGGTCTAGGCCGTAATTCCGCTCGTCCCAAAGCACTTCGGCATAGGTTGCCATCCCCTCTTTAATCCAGGCGTGTGACCAGTGCTGAATCACTAATAAATCGCCGAACCACTGGTGAGCTAATTCATGAGCGACTAAAGTCTCAGAGCGCAAATCGTCGATCTCCGCTCGTTCGTCAATCAAACAGCGATCGGTTAGCAGCGTGCAGGACGTGTTTTCCATGCCCCCAAAAATAAAATCGTCCACACAAACTTGCGCGTACTTGGGATAAGGGTAGTCGTAGCCAAATATTTCGGAGAAAAACTCGATCATCGCGGGCGTTTTGCCCATCGTAAGTTTGGCTCGATCTTCTAAATTCGGCTCGGCGTAGTAGGTTACGGGTTTGCCTCGCCACTCATCTCGAATTTCGACGAACCTGCCAACAGCCAGCGTCATCAAATACGTGGGATGCACCTGCTCCTGTTTCCAGTGGTAGGTTTTGCGATCGCCGTCTTCATCTCGAACATTCAACAGCTTGCCATTGCTCACCGCTGTAAACTCTGCCGGAACGGTAACCTCGATTTCGGACGTGGCGAGCTGACCGGGGTAATCGAAACAGGGAAACCAGTAGCGCGAGTCTTCGTCCTCTCCTTGCGTCCACACCTGGACGGGCTTGTCGGGATATGCATTGGTGGGATGGATGAAATAGATGCCGCGTTGGGGTTGACGGGCAGCATAGGCGATCGCTACTTCGAGCTTTTGACCCACCTGCATCGGCTGACCGAGGTGAATGGTTAGCACCTCTCCGTCGTAGTCGTGGGGCTGCACGCCGCCACTACAGCGGACGGTGTCGATGTCTAAACCGCACGCGTCGAGAGTGAGGCGAGACACGCCGGAGCGAATCGGGTCGAGAGTAAGGGTGCAGGTACCCTCTAGAGTCTTGGCCGCAAGGTCGAGGGCAATCGCCAAATGAATGTGCTCGACGCGGGCGGGGCGATCGGGAGCGTACTGAGGTTTGGCTCCAGGCAACGCAAAAGACTTATGCTTCGCCTTGCCGTTTTTCCGGTCGCCATCAAAAGCTTCTGCCCAAAAAAGTCGCTCGTCCACGCCCCGATTCCCCGTACTCGACGTTTTCTGACTTCACCTAGCGTATGCAATTCCGGCGAATTTTGGCGATCGCGTTGCTAACTTTCAGTCGGAAGGCACGATCGCTTCTAGTGCAGAGCGGAGGAGGCGAGTTGCGACTCGACGAGCGGGCTTTTTGGGCATTTTGAGACCGAGTCATCCCTCAAGTAGCTCGACAGGATCGTCATCGGTCAGAATGCCGCTGCGAAGTATAGCGTGATATCGCGCGAGGCTGAATTGCCACGTAGGTTCGGGAGCGATCGCGCTTTTGAATTCAGAATGCACGTCAGAGCGCACGGGTGAAACCGCGCCGTTCTCTCAACAAGTGAGCTTTGAACCCCGAGCCGGACGGTTGATGCCTATCCCGCTCTCGCGTGGCAAACTGGAAGGCGAGCTTTCGTTCCCATCGCTGTTTCTCGGCAAGACCCATGGATCTACTGGACTTACTCATCACGGCCACGAGCAGTTTTATCAAGATTTACATGATTTTGCTCGGCGGACGTATCTTGCTGAGTTGGTTCCCGGTGGATTGGTCGAATCCCGTCCTCTCAGCGGTTGCCCAGGTAACCGACCCGTATCTGAACATTTTCCGCTCGGTTGTTCCACCTTTGGGGGGTCTCGACTTCTCTCCAATCGTCGCGTTTTTCGTTTTACGAATCAGTCTTGGTTTCTTAGAGGCAGCGGATGGTGCGGTGCTCTCTATGGGTTTCTAACTCTTGAATCGTTTCCAGCGCGGCTCGCGCGTCTTTCGACGTGCTGCAAGCCGCGCCCTGTTCCGAGCACCGACCGGTTTGGGATGATTGCTTGTTTTGGGGGACTGCTGCCGCCTCAACTAGCGACGTACCGCGCCGCCGAAACCGGACGCTTTGAACTGCTCTAGCACCAGTGGCGGACGATTCGATTGCGAGGCTGTGATCCGAATTGAGAATTCGCTTTTGCCCGGAGGTACTTCGTCGATCGACCCGACGCGGGTGCGCTCCGGCATAACATCGTTGCCGTCGGCATCGTAAATGCGCCCGAATACGTCAGCATTCAGCACCGTGCGATCGGATTCGTTAATTACCGTTCCCACGACCATGTAGCAGTCGGCTCGTTGAGATGAGGGGCCGCTGAGGGTCAAATTCTGGTACTCGGGGGTGTCGGGGCAGGACTCGGTATGTAGAGCCTCAATCGCCAAATTCCGTCCGCCAAATCCGAAAGATACGACAGCCAGCACGAGGGCGATCGCGAGTTTGGCAAAGCGTTTCCAGAGCATGGAGGTCATCCCGATAGTGCGTAAGTCGGTCACGCCCTTTAGTGTACCGGGGAGCCGGGACTCGCGCGCGTGGAGATATGCCCCGAGCGATGGCGAGGGTCTATCCCACCGGGGCGAGCGAGGGGCTCTATAGCAGGGAACGAAACAGAGGTGTGGTTTTCTCCCCTGCGCGATCGCTCCGTGGGTTGGCTATAACAGAGGTGAGATTTGCGCTTGTAAAGTGCTGTATCCTGTGGCTTAACATCTTTTCATTACAGCTCTTGTAATGAGACTTCCAGAGTTTTTGCCTGTTCCTTGCTGCGTCATCCCCATTCGACATGTACTCGAATCAACCGAACGCCTCTGATAGCCTCGAACGCCTCATCCAGTTCCTCCCCTTCGAGATTCGCTCGGAGGTCACCCTCGACATTGGCAGCGAGGAACAAACCAAAGTCATTCAGCCCTTGTGGCGCTTTCCGTGGCAAGACACGTCTCGGTTTGCGATCGACCTCGATCGCTGGCGCAGACTTAGTGGCGACCAGCAGCGCATGTATTTTTTGCGGGAAGCCGTCCTGGCGACCGAATTAGCGCTGGGGGACAACGTGACGGCGTTGTTTCTCTACCCCGCGCTGCTGGGCGTGGGCGCGATGGGACTGCTGATCGAATTGCAGCTATCGGATAACCTCGGTATTGGATTAGCGGGTGTTGTTGCAGCACTGGCCTTTCTGCTGATGCGCCGCTCTGAGCGCGGACAGAAAGCGCAGATTGCAGCCGATGAGTACGCGATTCGACACGCTTCGCAAAACGGAATTTCTGACAAGAAGGCAGCTTCGCTGCTCTTAAGTGCCTGGAAGCAAGTGCGGGCGCTCGAAGGTAAGGACAAAGAGTCTTACGATGCGACGATGCGCCAGCGCAATCTGGAGTACATCTCCAATCGCGGGTTGCCCGCTACGCCGAAACCGGATGCCGATAGCGGTAGTTCCGAGTCGTCCTCTTCGTTGGCGCTCAGCTCCGAGCGGCAGCGAGATTTTTCCGATCGCGATCGCTTCTAAGCCACTTCTCGACCGGGAAGGAGAGCCAGTTTGGAAGACTCGATAGGCGTACAGGTGACTGGAATGAGCCGCATTGTGATTTTGGGGGGCGGCTTCGGCGGTCTCTATACGGCCTTGGAATTGTGTCAGCGATCGTGGAAGACGAAGCCCGAGATTACGTTGGTCGATCGCCAGTCGCAGTTCGTGTTTTTGCCGCTGCTGTACGAACTCATTTCGGGCGAGATGGAGGAATGGGAGATCGCGCCCTCGTTACAGAGCCTTTTTAAGGAAACGCCCGTCAAGGTGCGGCAAGCCGAGGTGCGGGAGATTCGCGTCGGCGATCGCTGCGTGGCGCTCGATGACGGATCGGAGCTGGCCTACGACTATTTGGTTGTCGGCTTGGGGGGCGAGACTGCCTTTTACGACGTGCCGGGGGCGGCTGAATTTGCGCTGCCATTTCGCGATTTGGCGGATGCGCGACAGTTGCAAACTCGGCTGGCGAGCTGGACGGCGGTGGAGAACTCGGCAGGAACGTTGACGCTGGCGATCGCTGGAGCGGGGCCGAGTGGGGTCGAGCTGGCGTGCAAACTGGCGGATACCTTGGGCGATCTCGCCGATATCCACCT
>JBCBTL010000303.1:0-4348 GCA_039818705.1 Cyanobacteria bacterium J06639_1 | reverse complement strand
GGATGTGAAATCATGGGCCGGCGGCGTGGTTTCCCCGGAACGTCATGATTGGGTCAGAGGGGCTGGTGTTCGGACAAGGGCGGATTTGCGAAACCAGCGTTGCTCTGGGGCGAACGCTAGCCCTGCGGTGTGTTGAACGATTGCATATGCGTGGCAAGAGTTAGGGCCACGGCATTGACCGACGCAGGCAGGCGCCGACGCGCCCGGACGAGGAGGTGCCCGCTGACTTGTTGCAAGGTCTTGTCGTCCAATTCCACCACAGCAAGATCACCGCGCGCGGCCAGGGTCGCAGCCGCAAATCTGGGTAGAAAAGTCGAGCCAAGTCCAGCGGTTACATAGCGCGTCACGAGCGAGATCGAAGCAGTTTCCACCAGTGGCACCACCGCGATACCCTGATCGGTGGCGACCCGTTCCACAAGTGCCCGAATACCGTAGGTGCGATCAACCAGCGCCATGGGCCCGGCCAGCACTTCGGCCATCCTGATCGTCTTCCGACCGGCCAGCGGTGAAGAGATCGGGACCACGGCGCAGAGTGGATGGAGTTGTACTGCCAGAGACCGCGTTGCCTCGCTAATGCTCGGATTATAGGCGATTGCGAAATCGGCGCGATCGTGGCTGAATCAACTGCTCCAGAAGAAGCAGGAGTCGGTTCGGGAGCTGCTTCGCTCTCCGCAGCAACCCCAGCTTCAGGGGCGTTCGTTGCCGCTTCATCGGATGTTTCGGGTGCGGGCAACTCGGTCGCGATCGCCACAGGTTCTTCAGCACGCGATTCGGCAGATTCAACTTCGCCCAATGCTTCGGGTTCGGGGGTAACTTCAGCCGTCTGGGGTTCGGACGTTTCGGAGGACATCGACTGGACAGCCGCGATCGCCCCTGCGCCAACGACACCTGCACCCACTGCACCAGCTAACTCGCTAGGCGAAACTGATTCAACCGCTTCCACACGTTCGGCATCGGCATTCAAGTCCGAGGCAGCCTCAACCTTTGTTTGTAGCAGTTCGGCTGTCGCGGAGGGCGCACCAGTCCCGACAGGCTCATTAGTTGAAATGTTCGCGATCTCGCTCGTTCCCAGCGCGGGTTTAGGAGCCGTGGGAAGCGCGATCGCTGCAAATGAGGGCAGCGCGGGCGGTGTAGGTAATGCTGGTTTTGATGCCGCAGGGGGAGCAGGCGGTACGGGCAAACGCTGACTGCTGGGGGCGATCGTGCGCGTTACCGAGCCAGACGAGCGTTCTGCAGGTGGTGCGATCGCGGCAGCTTGTGGAATCAGCTCGGCCTCGACTTCGGGGGTGGGGACGGGCTCGGAGATCGCCCCTGCAAACGGTTGCGGAGATGACTCGGACGCAATCAGAACCTCAGTGTTAGGGCGGGGTTGCGACACGCCGACGGTCTGGGGAAGTCGAACGGGGTGAGAAGCCGAGAACGGGGCGGGTGGAGATGGCAACCGAGTCTTCGCAAACGAAGGTAGACGCGGCGCTCGGGGAAGTGAAGCAGTCATGCCAGACCCACTCTAGGACTTCGGCTCGTCATTGTAGCGAACCTAACGCGAGAAGGTTAGGGGTGGGGGCGAGCATTGGCGATCGCCACCTATCCCCATCCCCAAAAAACAGAGTCCGATGCGGCTCGGCCTACCACCGACTCGGCCAAGCCTGCGGCATCACTTCCGGTTCGGGTTCGGGTTGCTCGAAGTTGGCCGGATCGCGCAAGAAGCGATCGACCTCGGCCTCTAATCGATGGATTTCGTGAGCCTCGAATGACGCATCGTTACGCAGCGCCAGCAAGTAGCCATCGAGTAAAAACTTCAGTTCGTGGGTGCGATACCCGCGATGCCACGCATCGACCATCGCATCGGTCAATGTTTGAAAGTGGCGAATGAGACGATAATCCTGCAACATGCCTTACCCCAGCCCTATCTTTTTTATAACAATCAATGACGGCAGCCCTATGGATTTGATGCAACTTGATACGTTTTCGATCGCAATACGTCGATATGTGGCTTTAGATAAGGTTTGAGCGCGTTGCCAACACGACTCGGCGCGATCGCCCCCACAACAGCGATCGCGCCGTCACCTTCAAACCTCATGCGTAAAAGAGGCGATCGCCGAAAATAATAAAGTCATCATCAGTAGCGCAGCAGGTCGAAGCGAAATGGTTGCCATGCGAGCCAAATGGACGCTCGATGAGTATCACCAAATGGTTGAAAGCGGCCTACTGTCAGGTCGCCACGTCGAACTCGTTGAGGGAGATATCGTTGAAATGCCACCTGAAGGCCCTCTCCATGCTGGCAGCGCCCACGACCTCGCGGATTACTTTAGAGAGATATTTCATGGGGTCGCGATCGTCAGAGATGGCCATCCTATTACACTCCCGAACCACAGCGAACCCGAACCCGATTTGGCGATCGCCGCCCCTCTCGGCGCAACGTACCGCCAGCGCCATCCCTATCCCGAAGATATTTTCTTAGTCGTCGAAATTTCTCGAACGACGTTGAGTTACGACCTCGACGCGAAAGCCAGACTCTATGCCAGCGCTCGCATCCGTGACTATTGGGTTATCGATTTGGTCGATCGCCAGGTGTGGGTTCACCGCCAGCCTGCGGGCGATCGCTATCAGTCCGTTGAAGCGATCGCCTCCGGCAGCATCAATTTAGTTGCGTTTCCTGATGTTGAGGTCGATGTAGACCGTTTGGTCGTCTAACCTCGGAATGTTTCGACACCCAGGGGAAAGCCATGCCAGCAACCTACGTTCATGGATATGGGGCGAGAGAGAATATCCGGCTGCAAGATCAGGCGTCAACATTGGTCGAGCTGTTGCACTGCGATACGGTTTATCCGGCGGACAGTCGGGTGTTAGAGGCGGGATGTGGCGTGGGCGCGCAGACCGTGACGCTAGCTCGTAACAGTCCTGAAGCGAATATCGTTTCGGTCGATATTTCCGAACGGTCGATCGCGATCGCCGAACAAAAAGTGCGCGCCGCCGGATTTTCTAACGTGACTTTTCAGCAGGGCGATATCTTCAATCTCGATTTCGCGCCCGCATCGTTCGACCACATTTTCGCGTGCTTCGTCCTAGAGCATTTGTCCGAACCCGTGGAGGCGATCGCCTGTTTGCTCGAACTCCTCAAGCCGGGAGGCACGCTCGTGGCGATTGAAGGGGATCACGGCTCGGCGTATTTTCATCCCGACAGCGAGGCGGCGCGACGAGCCATCCAGTGCCAAGTGGAACTGCAAAAGCGATCGGGGGGCAATGCCAACATCGGGCGAGAGCTTTACCCGCTCTTGAAGGCGGCTGGCTTGAGTTCGGTGAAGGTTTCACCCCGGATGGTTTACGTCGATTCGAGCAAACCCAACTTGGTGGAAGGATTCACTAAAAACACCTTCACCGCCATGATCGAGGGCGTGCGCGAGACAACGATTCAAGCAAATCTGCTCGCTGCCGAGACGTTTGACGAAGGCATCCGGGATCTGTACCGAACGGCGGAAGCGGATGGCGTGTTTTGCTACACCTTCTTTAAGGCGATCGCCGTCAAATCTCGTTCGTAACAAAGGCGATCGCGAGTCCGACCTACCTGCTCAACTAACCTTCCTCTCGGTGACTAGCGTGGCGTTGAGCCAGCGTCCGTCTTTGTCGTAGCTGCGAATCATTCGCTGCCTCAGGTTGGGATCTACCAGCCAGCCCAGCTCGATTTGGAATGGCGTGCCTTGGGTCAACCGCTCCGGGGCGCGCGCCGAACCGCCGTCGGGGAGCAGTAGAACGCGAGTGTGGGGATGACTGTCCTCGAAATGCAGGATCGAGCCGTCGATGCGGGCGCTGCTTGAGAGTTCACGATCGCCAAACTTCAGCGTTTGTGAGAGGCGATCGCCCTCTCGGGAAATCTGCAAATGCGTCGAGTAGGTCTCAGACTCCCGCTTATCGTCGATCGCCACGGCCTCACCCTCCCACGTCCCGATCAGTTGCTCGACGGTGAGAGGCGATCGCTTTTCGTCAGCTTCCGGCAATCCTTCGGCGATCGCGATAACTTGAGCGGGCGAACCGACGTTGAACACTTGCACCAGCCGCAGACGGCGCTGGTTGTGGATCAGACCCTGCTCGACCGCCAGCTTGATAAACGGAGATTCGCCGTCATTGCCTCGGCTGAATGCCCCGTTCTCGAACAGCGTCATCCCCGTTTCGGGAGCCTGAAACGTCCACAGCACGTCGCGATTCGGCTCGGTCGGGTATTCCACCGTCAGGCGCACGGTTTGATTGTCGTCCTCGCCCTTCAGCGTCACGATCGAGGGGATTTCCTTGTTCAGCTCCCCATCCGGCGAAAAGTAGGCGAACGTGCCGTGCCACTGCCCCAAGTTCTTCA
>JBCBTL010000302.1:0-4358 GCA_039818705.1 Cyanobacteria bacterium J06639_1 | reverse complement strand
GCCTCGAACGCAATCCGTGTTATCCTACGCCTCTAGACTAGATTCGGTTGCATTGTTTGTTGACGATCCCTCGATCGAGCTACCGCAAACCTCTCCCCGACTTCCCAAGTCTGTTACAGCGCATCATGGAGTTTGCGGATGACTATTTACGTTGGCAATGTGTCTTTTAAGGCAACGGAAGCTGACATCGCTGACATATTTGCCGAGTACGGTTCCGTCACCAAAGTCAAAGTCCCTGTCGATCGCGAAACCGGTCGCGTGCGTGGCTTTGCCTTTGTCGAGATGTCTTCTGACGATGAGGAGCAAGCTGCGATCGCCGATCTAGATGGCGCGGAATGGATGGGTCGCACCCTGAAAGTGAATAAGGCTCGCCCGCGCACCTAAAACACTGTGCCTGAGTCTCTGCGGGGTTGCGCCTGCAACCCCGCACTCCTTTTTTCGCTGAGATTTTCACGGGCAGGGTCGTGCTAACAGCGGCTCTGATGAGATGCTTACCTCTACTTGGGGTGAGCCAGTTCTACGTGGGCTAATCTCGTGTAGCAGGGTTGAGAGGCGCACGTGAGGCGAAGGGCAAAAGCTATTCTGGCGAGTTTGCAGCGCTTTCCCGAGCCGAGTGATTGGCTGGCGGTTGGCGGCTGTGGCCTCGCGTTTGTGGCGATCGCCTATGTGGTGAAGCCAGACAGCGTTGATTTAGCCAGCGCCCCGACTGTCCCGGAACTGGTGCGAATGGCGGCGATCGCCTTCGTCGTTCCAGCTTTCGCGGAAGAATTGGTTTTTCGAGCGGTACTCACGCCAGCCTTTACGTGGCCGTGGGCACTGCTGTCAACGGGTACCTACGTAGCCTGGCATCCTTTGGCTGCCTACGCCTTCATGCCTGAGGCACTGCCGCTGTTCGCGGACGGGATGTTTTTGGCTCTGGTCGCAGCATTGGGGGCACTGTGTTGGGTGGCTCACTGGCGTACGCGATCGCTGTGGTCGAGCATCGTGCTGCATTGGCTGGTGGTTGTGGTTTGGAAAGCAGCCAGCGGTACTTCCTTTATCGCGTAAATTTGGTGTTGCGTTTCCCGCAGTCTGCTGCCCCTGCTTCAATGTGAAGACCGATGGCGGGGGACGAGCGTGCTAGCCGTTGTCTGTTGAGTTGGGGATGCGCTCAGAATTGGCTTCTGATGTCTGCTGCTCGACAGTAAGTGTTGCGGCAGTGTCCGAAGAGCTAGAAGTTGTCCCGTTCTTGCCTGGACTGCTTGCGGACAAGGGGACAGACGCAGCTAACCGACGTTCGGCCTCCAATTTGGGCTGCAAATAGAGGTTCTCGACCGCGATCGATGTACCGGCAAACCAGGGTGGCACTACAATCGCCCCCAGAATGCCCATGACCTGTACGCCCCCCAACACGGCCAGCAGTTGAAAGAGCGGATGTACTCCAACCGCCGACCCAACCAAGAGAGGGTCGAGCACGTAAGACTCTAGATTTTGAATGACGACGAACAGCAGCAGAACCCACAGCATCGTCCATCCCCCTTGGGCGATCGCGACGATGAGGGCGGGAATGGCTCCCAGCACGGGGCCGACGAAGGGAATCAGATTGGTGACCCCCGCGATCGCCCCCAAGGCCAGCGCCAACTGTGACAGTCCCAACGCACTTAGCCCGGTGGTAATGGCCACGCTGAGAATGGCCGACACCAACAGGCGACCGCGAATGTAAGTGCCCATGCGATCGCTCATCGGCTTCACCTGCGCGGCGAGGCGCTCGTTCCAGGGATAGGGAAACAGGCGCGTCAGGCGCGCCACGAGCGTTTGACTGTCGGCACTCATGTAGCCCGCCACGAAGACTGCCAAAATCAGTCCGGCGAACGTACCCAAAATGCCGCGCGTGATGCTGTACGAGCGCAAGATGAGCTGCTGACTGGAGCGAATGCCCCAGCCGATCAATCCCTGCACGTCCAGCAGTTGCAATAGCGAACTCGCATCCGCATCGCTGAGCTGTGCCCCCCAACGTTCGGCAGCGGCGATCGCTTTCTCGGCATACGAAGGTAGCTGCCGTAGCAACAGTTCTAATTGCGCGACCACACTCGGCCCGATCGCGATGCCAGCCCCGACCAGGCCGAACACCAAGGCCAAATACACGAATATCACGCTCAGCCAGCGAGGTACGCGCCAGCGCTCTCCCCAATCCACTACGGGGGCAATCGACGCGGCTAAGACAACCGCCACCATAAGCAGCACGATGAGAGTCTGTAGCTGCCACAGCAGCACGATCGCCAACACCACAGACGCGATCGCCCACAGGCTCGACCAGGAAAACTGAATGCGCAGCTCGTTCGCGCCCTCTTCTGCGGCCATGCCCTCGCCTCTTCAAGCAGTATCCCCAGCCTAGAAGCGGCAAGCGATCGCGGCAAATTCCGAGCCGGGATCGAGCTGGTCGGATATCAAGGTACTATCTCACCCCCAGGTCATCTGGACACTTGAGTCAGACGCGTCAGACGCGAAGTATGTCTGTCTGCCACGGACATCTGATGTTAAAAGTAATACTCCATAGAGGCCAAAACCTGTGTAGATATGATATTTTCGACTCTGTTGCATAAAAGTACTGAGTGTCGTGTCGGGATTGCGTTCGAGATGGGGCGTTTGCACTGATGCAAGGGTACACTATTGGGCAAAGTCGTTGGAATGCGGTGCAAACAGTGAACGACGGCAGAATTCGAGTCATTATTGCGGACGATCAGTCCATCATTCGGGAAGGCTTGCAGGTGTTGCTGGCCTCGGATGAGGGCATCGACGTAGTGGGAAGTGCGGAGAACGGGCGTGCGGCAATTGAGGCGATCGCTGCCACTCAGCCTGATGTCGTGCTGCTGGATATTGAAATGCCTGCAATGGATGGTTTGGAGGCGACGCAGATCGTTCGCCAACGCTATCCGAACGTTAAAGTGCTGATTTTGTCGAGCCACGATGACGGCAGCTATCTGTTGGAAGCTTTGCAGGCCGGTGCGAGTGGGTATTTGCTCAAAAGTACGGCTGCCTCTGAGATTGGCAAAACGATTCGCTCCGTTCATACCGGGAACTTAGTGTTTGGGCCGGGGATGGGAGGCTCGCTGGTCGATCGATTGAGCGATCGCGACGACAGCGCCAGTGGCATTCACGGCGAACTGATTGACAGCCTGAACGGTACTTTCGATCCCGATCGCCTTCAAGCAAGCGCCCACTATTTTTCTCGTCATCCCGAAGCTAATCGACTCTGGAAACTGTTGTCGGACGATATTTATGGCGATAGCAACAGCCTGCCGGGGTTATATCTGGCTGGATGGTTTGCGCGGCTTTACGACGACAACGCAGCTCTGGCGATGCATTACTTTGCCTCCGGAATCGAGCGCGGCATCAGTATCCAAGGCGATCGCGAATGTCTGAATGCGTTTTATCGCGCTGGCAAGTCTTTGCAGCCAGATACTGCATTCGGCTGGCTCGTGCGACCGGACAGTCCTTGGCAGGGGGAGACAGAGGGGCGCGCTTTTTTGTTGGCGGAAGCTGCCGCACTATTTGGCTCTACCTCAGCAACGTACGAATGGTTGCGGGCGCGATCGCAGTTGCGAGCGTTCCAATCCGTCAGTCAAGAACTATCGAGTGTAGCCGCGCAGCTCGACGGTCTGCAGCGTGGATTTCGCGAGTTAGCGCGTCCAGATCGAGTCGGCTTAACTTCGGAAGATCGTTTTTTGGCGCGAGTGTGATATGTGATGAGTGTCAAGAATGGAATGGTTATGACAGATTTTGCACCCACCGATGCGGCTGAGGTCGAGCGGGAGCTAGCGGAATTACGGCATCGGATTGACGAGTCCCTCAATGCGATCGCCGATCTGGCCGCCATTCAGTCGCAATTTGCCGAGCTGGCAGACACTCACCGTCAGTATCGGGAGGCGCTGGCAGACCTGGGCTCGATGACTGCGATTCCGAGTGAGGATGGGGGTGCTTTACGGGCGCAGGAGCAACGCCTTGCTGCCGTGGAGCGCGAGCTAGGTTCAGTGGCGCTCCACGTTGGAGACGATATTTCCCAGCAAGTGGCGCTATTGCGAACTGAGTTTGAAGGACGGCTGGGAACGCTGGAGCATCAGGCCGACGAGCGCTCTCAGGCTGTCGAGAAACTCGAACGTACGATTCGAGACCGATTGGAAACGTGGCTGAGTAGTCAATCGTCTTCTGAGGTGACGGAAGAGCTGGTCGATAAGGTGCAGCGATTAGCCAGCGAGTTCGTTCTCACGCGCACGTCGCACCGACGACTCAAACGTCAGGTCAGACACTTGCGAGTGGGCAGCATCGTTGGGGGGGTAGTGCTGATTCTGTTGACGGGATATCAGATGTGGTTTTTGTTC
>JBCBTL010000301.1:0-4364 GCA_039818705.1 Cyanobacteria bacterium J06639_1 | reverse complement strand
TGAATGCTGACGTGCAAATCGCTGGCGATCGCGCCGACTGACATGCCATCCGCGATCATCTTGACGGCTTCTAATTCCCCCTCATTCAAGCTCGCTATATTAATAAGTCCTTCATCGCGATCGCGTTCGGCTTTGGCCTGCAAGCCGTAAAAACAAATCGGTTCCAGAATGTTCTTACAAAAGGACTCTAAAATTTCGATCTGCTCGGACGACCACATGCGAGGCTCGTCCGTTCGATCCACGCAGATAATGCCTAGCGGCTCGTCGCGATACGACAGACTCTTCACCAGAATCGCCTGCGTTCGCAGTGGCGATAACGCCTCTTTAAGCGGATCGTCTAGCCGGGGATCGTTCGCGAAATCAGCCACCGCGATCGCTGTCTTCGTTCTCCAGAGAAGCTGTTGGCAATGCAAGTCGTTTCGCAATGTAAATCCCTTCGCATCGGGTGCGCCACTCGCTGGATTCGTCCACCACGCCAAGGGTTTATAGATTTCATCGTCAGGGGAAAGTAACGCACTATCGCCCCGACAGACTCTTAACTCCGTCACCAAAAACTCGATCCCCAGCTTTAAGAATTCCTCGGGCTGGTCGAGGTAGCAAAGCATGGCCGAGCCGTAAGCCAACATCTGGCGCGATAGCTCTTGACGCTTGCTATCGATGAGCTGCGATCGCAAATCTCGGAACGGGTTCGAGATGGGAATGTAGTCGGGACTTAGCATCGCGACGGCCTAGAGAGACATATATATTTCCATTGATATTAACTTGTTCATAACCTTATCTGGGACGCATGAAAACCGTGCGCGCGTCCACACGAAAAACCCGAGGCACGCTGCTAAAATTGCGGTCGTAGACTTCATGATTGCCGGATTTCCCCATGCTGGCCTCGCAACTACCCGTAGCGCCGACCGTTCGCACCCGAGCGCTCAAATATAACGAGGTGAAGGAGCGCCATAACGTGACGCTGACCGACTGGGCAACCGACCAACTACTGGCGTGGACGGAAGCTACCGGACTCTCCCGCTCCGAAACGATCGAGCGGCTCGTGCGCGGCCTCTTCGAGCAGCCGAGCCTCAGCCGACACGTGGAGGGCGATCCCCACGCGACGAACGACTACGGCATCGTGCTGACCCCTTGGGCTTGGGAACGTCTGGGACGGTGGGGCGATCGTCTCGGGGTCAGCCGCTCTGACATGATCGTTCGGCTGGTGAGCCGTCAGTTTGTCGTGGACGAGCAATACCGTGCGGTGCATCACCTAGGGCAGTTCACACTTTTCTAGAGTCGTTTCATGTGAAACGCTGGGGATATCTGTACAAACAACTATCACTTCTCAACCGCTGCACCACACCGCAAAGGCACCTCATAGCTCAATAGCTCTACAGCAATCGCAGCTCACTCCTTAAGTCCTAGAATCTTCAAATAAATCATGAAAAGCCTATAACGCTTAGCAATCACTCTCAAGCCCCGCTCCAGAAATACAGCCATACTGTAACCAGACTGTTGGGTATGGATAATGGCAAAGCACCTGGGTATCGGGGTTGCATTAGCAATTTTACTGGGAGGCGCAGCGCCGGACTGGGCTGTTGCTGAGACCACAATCGTGGCTCAGTTGGCAAATCCTAGAGACAACAAAGCGAGAGCCGACTTCCTCCTCCAGAGCGGGATTCGACAGTATCAAGTCAGTCAGTTTCGAGAAGCACTGTTCTCGTGGGAGCGAGCGCTTCAGATTTATCAGAATATCGGCGACCGTCGGAGTGAAGCCACCGTTCTGGGCAATTTGGGTCTCGTATATCGAATCCTGGAAGACCCTCAGCAAGCCATTGAGTCTCACCAACAGGCATTAGACATCGCGAGGGACATTGGCGATCGCCAGGTGGAAGCCATTAATTTGGGCAATTTGGGTCTCGCGCACTTCGTCCTAGAAGATGACCAGCAGGCTGTGGAGTTCTACCAGGAAGCCTTAGAGATCGCTAGAGACATTGGTAATCGCGGGGTAGAAGCTGCCAATTTGGACCAGTTAGGTCTTGTGTATCGGAAGCAGGGCAACCCCCAGCAGGCCATTGAGTTCCACCAACAAGCATTGGACATCAGAAGGGACAGCGGCGACCGTCAGGGAGAAGTCGAATCTTTGGGCAATTTGGGTAACACGCACTTCTTGCTGAGTGACTACCAGCAAGCACTTGAATTCCATCAGCAAGCATTAAGCATTGCCAGGGACATCGGCAACCGTCGGGCGGAGGCCACCGTTCTAGGTAATTTGGGTCTCGTATATCTTACTCTGGGAGACCCCAAGCAGACTATTGAGTCTCACCAGCAAGCAGTAGAGATTGCAAGAGACGTCGGCGACCGCCAGGTAGAAGCCATCAATTTGGGCAATTTAGGCTCTGCATACGTTTCTCTTGGGGACTTTCGGCAGGCCATTGAAGTCCATCAACAAGCATTGGGAATCGCCAGAGACATCGGCGACCACCGAGTAGAAGCCGCTAGTTTGGACAACTTGGGGCTTGTATACAGAAACCAGGGCAACCCCCAGCAGGCCATTGAGTTCCACCAACAAGCATTAAACATCAGAAGAAACATTGGCAATCGTCAGAGAGAAGTCGACTCTTTAGCCAATTTGGGTAGTGCATACTTTTCTCAGCAAGACTACCAACAAGCCGTTGAATACTATCAATCAGCTCTAGCACTCGCTCAATCGGTTGGAGACATTGCCGGACAAAGTGATGTGCTCAATAACCTTGGCGCTCTTGCCACTGTTCAAAACCAACCCGAAATCGCCGTAGCGTTCTACAAAGAATCTGTCAATATCCGAGAAGGTATTCGTACCAACATCCGTTCCCTATCTTACAATTTGCAAGAGTCTTACACGCAAAGAATTGCAGGTACCTATCGTCGCCTCGCAGATCTCCTCCTCGATCAAGGTCGCGTCTTGGAGGCTCAGCAAGTCCTCGAGCTCCTCAAAATTCAGGAAATCCGCGATTACACTCGCAACGCTCGCAGCGGCAACCAACCCGAGGTGCAGTACCTTCTCCAAGAAGAAAACGTCCTTGCAGCCTACGGCGATCTCATCACTTTCGAGAAGAGACTCAGCGACTGCGAACGAGCTAGTTGCAACAGCCTCTCATCCCTTCGCCGCCAACGAGACGACCTCAAGCGAGAATACAACCGAGAAGTCCAACAACTCCGAGCCATCCTCGACAACCGAAACCGCGACACATTCTTCGATCCGAAAGATCTCTCCAAACAAGCGATCGAACTCGTTAACGCTCAACCGGGCACCATGCTCATTTATCCTTTCATCACGGAAGACAAAGTTTGGTTATTGCTTGCTCTCCAAGGTGGAATCGTCACAGCCCGTCAGCTCCCAGAAGTCAACGCGGCCCAACTCAATAAGGAGGTCTTCGAGCTTCGCCAACTACTCAAAACCCCCAATTCAGATCCCGAAGCAATACAACAAATCAGCCAACAACTCCACAAATGGCTAATCACCCCAATCCAACCCGAACTGGACAGCGGCAACATTACAAACTTAGTCTTCTCCTTAGATCGCGCCACCCGCTATATTCCAATGGCGATCCTCCACGATGGTAATAACTACCTCATCGAAAAGTACGCTATCTCCACAATCATCTCAGCCGAGCTAACTGACTCTCAAGACCGGCTGCCTGGAACAATCCCCGAAACCTCGATTCTAGGCATGGGACTCACCCGAGCCGTGGGCGACCTGACTTCGCTCGATCACGTTGCTAGCGAACTTGACGGCATTGTGAAAGAACGCGAATCAGATCCAAAAGGCATCTATCCTGGCATTCAATTTCTCGACAACGACTTCAATTGGGATACCCTCACAGGCAACCTACAAGGCCGCAAAATTCTCCACATCGCTACCCACGGCAATTTCTCACCCATCCGCCAGGAAGACTCATACTTAGTGCTTGGCACGGGTGACAAGCTTCCCATCACAGACATAGAACTCCTAGACAGCTACCTTAGCGAAACTCATTTAGTCGCGCTTTCAGCTTGCCAAACCGGCATTGCCGACAATGCTCTTAAGTTAGGAGACGGGAGCGAAATCAATAGCATCAGTTATTATTTTCTGAACGCTGGAGCCAAGGCCGCCTTGGCCTCTCTCTGGCACGTCAACGATGCCAGCACCAGCGAACTCATGCAAGCATTCTATGCCAATCTTTCTGAAACCCCTGGCCTGAGTAAAGCAGAAGCACTCCGAACCAGTCAACGACAATTTGTTGAGAAGGGCGGTGAGAAATCCCACCCCTACTATTGGGCACCATTCATCCTGATCGGTAATGGGCTCTAGCCAACGGACGTTTAGTCATGTATCTAAAGCAATGATTAAACGTCCGTTG
>JBCBTL010000300.1:0-4371 GCA_039818705.1 Cyanobacteria bacterium J06639_1 | reverse complement strand
ATGCGCCCGTTACCCTGCAAAACGAACAAAAGCTCGATGACGAGCTCAAAAGCTGGCTGGCCTGTGCCGACGAGAAACTCACGGAAGTTAACGAACTCCGGCAACTGCTCGATGAAGTCGGCAGTGCGGCAGCCCTTGAAGCCAACCGTGCGGCGGCGGCTTCCCGCAAGTCGAGCCAGCGCATCCATAACGATGCCGTGAAGAAGCGCCTTGCTGACGTTAAGCCCCGCGATTTCGATCGCGCCTCACCCTTTGTCGAACGCCAAGCCCAGCAGCGAGCCAAACTCCGGTTGCCGGAATTCCCGACCACAACCATCGGCTCGTTCCCGCAGACTAAAGAAGTCCGCCAAGCACGCGCCCAGTGGAAAAAAGGGACGCTCAGCGATGCGGACTATGACCAGTTCGTGAAGGAAGAAATTGCCAAATGCGTTGCCTTCCAAGACGCGATCAGGATTGATATGCCCGTTCACGGCGAGTTTGAGCGTAATGACATGGTGGAATACTTCGGGGAAAATCTCGAAGGGTTTACCTTTACCAGCACTGGCTGGGTGCAGAGCTTTGGGACCCGCTACGTGAAGCCGCCGATTATTTTTGGCGATGTCAGCCGCTCCCAACCCATGACGGTCTACTGGTCTGAATATGCTCAGTCGCTGACCGATCGCCCGATGAAGGGGATGCTCACCGGCCCGGTTACCATCCTCCAGTGGAGCTTCGTGCGTGACGACCAGCCGCGCTCCGTCACTACGCATCAAATCGCCCTAGCCATTCGCGACGAAGTGGTGGACCTCGAAGCCGCCGGGATCGCCGCCATCCAGATCGATGAACCCGCCTTCCGCGAAGGCTTGCCGCTGCGCCGGAGCGAGTGGGATGACTATCTCGACTGGGCGGTGAAGGCGTTTCACCTCAGTGCCTGCGGCGTGAAGGATGATACCCAGATCCACACCCACATGTGCTACTCCGAGTTCAACGACATCATCGACTCGATTGCGGCGATGGACGCCGACGTCATCACGATTGAGACCTCGCGCTCAAATATGGAGCTGCTCGATGCCTTTGTGGACTTCAAGTATCCCAATGAAATCGGCCCAGGGGTCTATGACATCCACTCGCCACGGGTGCCCCCCACCGATGACATGAGTAACCTCATGTCAAAAGCGGAAGCCGTGCTCCCGCGTCAGAATCTCTGGGTCAACCCGGATTGCGGCCTCAAGACTCGCCAATGGTCGGAAGTGAAGCCTTCGCTCATTAACATGGTCGAGACTGCATCAAGACTGCGCGCTACGGCCCGCTAGCTGAAATGAGGCAGGGTGCTGGGTCATAATCCAGCACCCCGATTTACTGTTTGGCTTTAGCTGCATTGGGGATCGCAAGGCCCAGATGGGGTTAAGCGCCCATGACGTCATAGTGCTTCAATCGCATAGCCTCACGCACCTGATCCAATAGCTTTTTCGGCCTTTTCTGGAGGGGAGCGTTATGGGCCATCAGTACACCGTGTGACAAACGCAACTTGGCAGTCTGTGTGTACTATGGCTAAAATATACGGCAAGTGTCTCGCGATCGGGCGGATGCATGTGAATATGCAGAAAGTTTCGGCCTATCTACCCAAATAGGGACAATATGTGGAAACTGTCAGCATAATAAGATTGTTAGCTGCGCGACTCGAAGTCGTTCGGGGGAGTTGGAGAGGCTCCCAAACGTCTCTCCCCGCCAGTGTTCAGGCGGATGTCCGCCTTGGAATGTTCGACCAGTAATGGGAGGGCAATATCAGCAGAAAAGGTGAAGTGTCGAAGCATCTTTGAAGCCAAATCGAGGGTGCAGGCTAGGGCAAGGTTGCTAGGGATAATGTAAATGAATCCTTGATGAGGCTTCGTTAATTTAGGTGCTCGAAATGGCTGATACGAGCATGATGGGGCACACGAGAATCGGTAGCGTCTAAATACCGACAGCGAACACCTCGCCCCCGGAGTAAAGAGGAGTCCTAAGGCAACTACATCTCCACCCTGTGCGGAACGAGGAAACTCCGATAGAGTCCTGAATCTGCCGTCAGAATCAGGTAAGCAATGGGTAACCAACGCCGAATGCTCTAGCGGGCACAGGATGTCCCAAGACGCGAAAGCCGTCAGTCGAAAGGCAAAGCAGAAATCATAATGCGACGGATAGGGCGTATGCCCAACCTGAAAGGGTGCAGACGTGGGACAGGTGATCTCCGAAAGTGACGTTGAGAAGAGACTGAACGCTGAGGGAAAAGTTGGGTGCAGACACGCTTTGCAAACGTAACCCAGAGCGCGACCAAGTGGCTCAGCATCAATTGGTGCAAGGCCCACCGAGTCGTGAAGAATCTGAGACAACGCATCTTTAAGGCGACTCGATGTGAGGATTGGAGGCGAGTGAGAAACCTCCAACGGCTTCTACTCAAGAGTTACTCGAACGTGCTACTAGCCGTGCGTCGGGCAACTCAACTGAATGCTGGCAAAAATACGCCCGGTATCGACAAACTGCTGGTGAAAACTGGCCCTGCTAAAGCCTCTTTAGTGGATGCGCTCAAGCAGCAGATACCGTGGAAACCGCTGCCAGCGAGACGGGTGTATATCCCAAAACGCAATGGTAAGCGCCGCCCGTTGGGCATCCCCAGCATTATCGACCGATGCTTACAAGCGATGGTCAAAGCGGCATTGGAACCCTGTTGGGAAGCGCGGTTCGAACCCAACTCGTATGGCTTTGTGCGGCTCGTTGGCGTAGCCGAGTAGGGTCATACCTACGAACACGTCACACCTCTGACGAGACCAACTCTTGAGAGGTCAATAGGGAAGGGTCGGAACAACCTAGCAAGGATGCTCCGTAACCGAAAGGTTATCCAAGCCCAAAACCGAGATAACTCAATTGTCGTGAGGGTGAAAGTCCCTCCCCTGTGGTGTCCAGGTGACTGCGTATCCCCTGACTATGGAGAGCCTAGCAAGCGCCAGAATCGAAGCGGGGATAAACGGCGATAAGCTACAAGCCTAATGTGGTGAAGCGTCAAGCGTCCGGCTAAGGGCAACGAAAGTGAACTCTCAAATCCTTCGTTAAGCTGAACCAGCGTAATCAGGCTGCTCGCTGGGAGCGAAACAGGCTCAAGGGAACGGTAGATGGCAGCAGAATCCCTGACCATCGACACTGACCAAAACCCGGAGGAGTGGAGAGGTCCTAAGGTCGGGAACAACGATAATTGGGAACGAGTTAACCGAAGGGAAGGCTCTTGTGGAGCTGGTCGAGCCCACAAGTAGTAGCTAGCGTAAGCCACCCATCGGAGGGATTGAGTCAGAAGCAAAGGCCGACCTGTAATGGGTCTGGATATGCCTACAGACTCACTGCTACAGGGTCTATACGTTCAGAGTAAAGAAGCTCAATGTCCAAAACGGCGATGGCATCACAAGTGGAATGGAAGACGCTCAACTGGGCGAAAGTCGATTGGGCTGTCTTCAAGCTTCAGAAACGGATTTATAGAGCGAGCAAAAGTGGTGTTGTAAAGCGTGTCCGGAAGCTCCAGAAAATGCTGGTCAAATCCCGGTATGCAAGGCTTCTTGCGGTTCGACGGGTCACTCAAGAAAACAAAGGTAAGAACACTGCTGGCGTAGACGGAGTGAAAACCGTGGATAACAAACAACGCATCATGCTAGCCAGAAATCTAGAAATAGATGGCAAAGCAAGTCCGACACGGCGGGTCTGGATACCCAAACCCGGTAAACAGGAGATGCGCCCGTTATCGATCCCGACCATGCAAGAAAGAGCCAAGCAAGCGTTAATGAAATTAGCGCTGGAACCCGAATGGGAAGCTCGATTTGAGAGTGCATCATTCGGATTTCGACCAGGACGAGGACAACATGACGCGATTGAGGCGATTAGAACCGTACTGACGGCAAAACCGAAGTACGTCTTGGATGCTGATATCGCGAAATGCTTCGATTGGACATCTTGATACTCCTCTCAAAAACGTAACTTCTCGAGTTTTTCAGATAACAGATCCTGAAATTGCGCCAGCGTGTCAGGTTCATCAGGAAACAAATACAGCTTCGTGTCTTCATCCCGTGTGACCGTAATCCTGCCAGTATTAATCCGATGATAAATCCAGTGTGGCGAGATATTGAGACTGGCAGCAATCTGAGGAATGGTCAAGTAGCCTGGTACCCGTCGGGGATGAGACTGACTTCGTTTCCTGAAAATACGGTGCTTGAGGCGAATGGCTTTGACCGTACTGACTAATAAGGTCGGGGTCAAAGGAGAACGAAATCCCTCTTGAGTCAACTGTTCGGCGATGGTTTCGTCATCCCAACCCTGCTGGCTAAGAGTAACAACCCGGTCGTCTAGTTCCTGGGCATTACTGAGATCTGAGAG
>JBCBTL010000299.1:0-4374 GCA_039818705.1 Cyanobacteria bacterium J06639_1 | reverse complement strand
CGGCGGGTCGAAATTGCTAGCATGATTGCAAACCAAAATTGCAGCACCCGTGCGAGGCACGTTCTCAGCGCCGTAGATGCGACCGCAGTACAACCCGTGATAGACAGGACTGACCGCCAGCCATTTGAAGGCGTAATAGAAAAGCAGGTTGATGGCGGGTTCCCGCTGGCGTGGCATGGGCGAAGCGAACGTGCAGGCCGAGGCCAGTGTATCGCGCTGGCGGTCAGGGCTGGAATGCGATCGCAGTGCCCCCAAATGAGGTGTTCTGCGTCGTGACAGTCATCGCGGCGATGCCAGAAGAGCCGCCGCTCGCTCGGAAATGGGGCAGGATTTGCCGCTCGTGGCACTCAGAAATACTCTCGTAGATGCCCGTGCTTTTGCGAACGTGACTCGAAAGGGGATGTGTTGATGCCCGTGCCTTTGCCTCCCGCGACCCATCTCGATGTCGCGATCGCCCGGTGGCTCGATGAAGATTGGGGGCGAGGCGATCGCGCTACCGCCAGCCTCTATCCCATCCCCACCGACGCACCCACTCAAACGGCTCGCGTCAAACTCAAACAAACGGGTGTTATTGCCGGATTGCCGGTTGTCGAGCGGATTTGGCAGAAGATCGAGTCTTTACATCCTGGGGCGACGTTGACCTGGACGACGACCGTAGAGGAAGGGGCGCGCTGCGAGGCGGGAACGGCGATCGCCTCCATCACAGGATCGGCAGCGCTGTTACTGCTGGGAGAACGGGTGGGGTTGAATGTGTTAGCCCACCTGAGTGGCATTGCCACGCTGACGCGAACGTATGCAGACGCGATCGCCGCCTACCCCACGCAACTGGTCGATACTCGCAAAACCAGGCCGGGACTGCGGGTACTAGAAAAATATGCCGTGGCGGTGGGGGGCGGCACCAATCACCGTTTCGGCCTCGATGACACCGTCATGATTAAAGACAATCACATCCTGGCGGCGGGCAGCATTACTACGGCAATCCAGGCCGCTAGAGCGCGATCGCCTTTCCCCGTTGCGATCGAAGTGGAAACCGAATCTCTGGAGCAAGTGCGAGAAGCGATCGCCTATCGAGCCGACATCATCATGTTGGATAACATGTCGCTGGAATTGATGAGCGAAGCCGTCAAACTCATCGACGGGCGCGCGAAAATTGAAGCATCGGGAAACGTGACGTTGCAGAGGCTGGAGGCGATCGCCCGCATCGGTGTAGATTTTATTTCCACTAGCGCCCCCATCACCCAGGCTACTTGGTTGGATATCAGCCTCGATTTCAGCGCCCAGACAGACTGAAGCGAGTCCCAAATCGTTGACGATGGAGTAAAGTGCCCGAAATCTAGACGACCTCAAACGCATGAAGCTGCCCGATCTCGACTTGCAAACTATCGATCGCGTCATTGAAATGGCTTGGGAAGACCGCACGCCCTTTGAGGCGATCGCCGAGCAATACGGTCTCAGCGAATCTCAAACCATTGCGTTGATGCGGCGCGAAATGAAAGCCTCAAGCTTTCGCATGTGGCGCAAGCGCGTGTCGGGTCGCAAAACTAAGCACCTACACAAACGCAGCTTCGTTGAGGGGCGATTCCGCTGTCCCGAACAGAAATAGCTCGATCGGGCCCGTCAGGACTCCGAGCTGGGAGCCGTTTGTGAGGGCGAGGGAGCGCTGGTCATGCCCGCACTTTGCAAATAGGCTCTCCCCACCGTCATCCAGAAGATGACGTAGGCGATCGCCTGCACCAGATAAGTCTTGTCGCGATAGCCGAAGATAATTTTCAAGACAAGTCCCAGTCCTCGCTTGTCGGGTAGCGTGGCCGAAGCATCCCACAGTTGCCCGCCCAATACGCAAGACGAGCCGGTGGCAACGGCTGCGCACAGGTTTGAGGTCAGTGTTTGGGAGAGGGCGATCGCCCCCGCATCCGCATACTTACAGACAGAAATCACCAAACCACCCACAACCAGCAGCAAAAAAATTCCCATCACCCGAAAAAAATCTCGGATATTGATGCGAATGCCCCAGCCGAACATCGCCACGCCGATGCCCGCAGCTCCCAACAGTCCCGCGATCGCTCCCACCAGCGCCACGCTCCCCTGCTGAAAGTCCGTCAGCAAAAACACGACCAGCTCGAATCCTTCGCGCGCTACGGCGATCGTTATCAAGCTCAGAACGCCCCACCCTGCCTGCTGCGATCGCAAACTCTCCGTCACGCTGCCTTCAATCTCGCCCTTAAGGGATTTGGCTTGCTGCGTCATCCATACCAGCATCCAGCTCAAACAGGCGATCGCCACGATCCCGAGGGTCATTTTCAACAAAGGCTCGACCAGCGGCGTATAGGCTGGATTGACCTCCGTCAGCCAGCGCAATCCCCCTTGCAGCGCGAGTCCCACCCCTGCACTCGCCGCCAACCCCACACCGATCCCTCCGTACGCCCAGCGATCGAGATCGGCGCGATCGGCTTTGTGCAAACAGGCAAGAACGATGCCTACAACGAGAGCCGCTTCGACCCCTTCGCGCAGGGCGATCGCGAAACTGGGCAGTACCGCACTCAAATTCAGCCACTCAGATGACATCTATTTCCCCTTTCGCCTATGATTGGAGATCGCGATTTAAGCGATCGCGATTAAACCACTACGCTCGGAACGGGTAGCTAAGTACCATCTTCGGTCACCCCAACGGCAACCAGGAGAACTATGGCCTACGCAATTGTAGAAACAGGCGGCAAGCAGCTTTGGGCGGAGCCCGGACGCTTCTACGATGTCGAGAAGCTCGACGTAGAAGCTGACGACACGGTCGAGCTGAGCAACGTCCTGCTAGTCCAAAATGACGGTGACGTTGCTGTCGGCCAGCCTTATGTCGAAGGTGCCGTGGTGAAGGCGCGGGTCATGTTTCAACGACGCGGCCCCAAAGTCATCGTTTACAAAATGAAGCCTAAGAAGAAAACTCGCCGCAAAAAGGGTCACCGCCAAAGTTTGACTCGCTTGATGATCGAAGCGATCGAGCTGAACGGCAAGGTGATTGCCAGCAGTGACGTAGCCGCCAGCGAGCCTGCAACCGCAGTGGAAGTAGAAGTAGTTGAAGCCGCCTCGTAAGCGCGGGGTTCTCGCCAAAAACGTTAGGATTGCACTGATTCGGGAGACAGACAGGTCATGGCACACAAGAAAGGAACGGGTAGTACTCGCAACGGTCGCGACTCGAACGCCCAGCGGTTGGGAGTCAAGCGCTACGGCGGCGAGAAGGTACGCGCGGGCAATATTCTCGTGCGTCAGCGCGGCACGAAGTTTCACCCTGGCAACAACGTCCGCATCGGTCGCGACGACACGTTGTTCACGGTCATCGACGGCTTCGTGAAATTCGAGCGCTACGGTAAAACCCGCAAGCGCGTCAGCGTTTACTCTGCAGAAGACTTGGCGCAGTTGGAAGCCCCCAAAGCCGCCCCTGAAGCCGTCGCTGCGATCGCCGACTAGCCAGCCATTAAGATCTTCACCGCGAAGCACCCGTCGCAAGGGTCGCCATCGTCGTTGAACTTCCGAACAGCGCCCGCGCGATCGCGGCGCTGTTTTTCGTATGGTGTGGTAGCTCACATCTCGTCTCGAAACGCTCACAATGTGACCGTGCTCGTGGGGATAATAGCGTTAGTCAAATTCAGATCCTTTCTTCCGACTCAACATGGCTAAAGCGCGATCGCCTCAAAAAGCCAAACCGGCTGGCACCCAACCTTCGGTGCGAGTCTGGCTGTTTCGACTGCTAGCGATCGCCCAGTTGGTGCTGGGGGTGATGTATCTCTATTGGCGCTGCACCAGGGGGTTCAATCAGGATGCCTTCGCACCGTCACTGCTATTTCTAATTGCAGAATTTTTCTTTCTCATCGGCACGTTTGGATTTTCCCTCAGCCAGCTCGAAACCTACACGTCCCCGAGTCGTGCTTTTGGCGATATGAGCGCGGTGATGCCGGAACTGCCTTATGTGGACGTATTTATTCTGCGGGAGCGATCGCACTCGATTGCTGCCACAACGCAGACGGCCAAAGACCTAACTCAGCTTGTCTATCCCTGGCACCGCCTCTTCGTGCACATTGTCGATACCGCCAGCGATCCAGATCTCGCGAGAGCGGCTAGCGCCGTTCCCTGCGATTACATCGGGTGTCCTGTGCCCGTTGAAAAGTCACTCCAGTTTCTCCTGCGTGAAATCTCGACGTTCGGCGAATTTTTGCTGCTCGTCGTGCCAGGACAAACGATTGCGCCTGATATTTTGCAGCAAACGATCCCGTACTTTTTCGACACGCCCACCCGAGCCCCGATCGCCAATAACGCAGGATTCGTGCAAACCATGCTGCGAACCCTGAGCAAGCAACGGCCCGATCATCCTCTGCAGCAGCCGTT
>JBCBTL010000298.1:0-4375 GCA_039818705.1 Cyanobacteria bacterium J06639_1 | reverse complement strand
GACGGTTGCGAGGTATCGCTCACGCCGGGGCGCAGGGATGGGAAAAAGCGGCGATCGCGGCGCTTCATTTCGATCCCACCCAACTGCGTATTGCCGGACGAGTGGCGCGTGCGCCCGAGGGGAAAGTGGCTTTTCCAACGCCAGAGGTCGCCTATTTACAGGACGACACCATCTGCATCGCTAGCGTTTCAGAATACTTGCGGAGATAGATATGAGCCGCGTCATCGTGATCACGTCGGGCAAAGGGGGAGTGGGCAAAACCACGACTACCGCCAATCTGGGAACGGCCTTAGCGCGAGAGGGTCACTCGGTTGCTGTGGTCGATGCAGACTTCGGCTTGCGCAATCTGGACTTGCTGTTGGGTCTGGAAAATCGGGTGGTGTATACGGCGATCGACGTGATTAACGGGGAGTGCCGCCTCGAACAAGCCTTGGTGAAAGACAAGCGATCGCCCAAGCTCGTCTTGCTGCCCGCCGCTCAATCTCGCGATAAAACTGCCGTTTCTCCCGAGCAAATGCGGGGGATTATCAAACAGCTCGCAGCGGATTACGACTTCGTGCTGGTGGACTGTCCGGCGGGAATCGAACAAGGCTTCAAGAATGCGATCGCCGGAGCCAACGCCGCCGTCATCGTCACGACTCCTGACATCTCAGCGGTGCGCGATGCCGATCGCGTGGTGGGACTCCTCGAAGCGGCTGCAATCGATTCGATTCAGTTGGTGATCAACCGAATGCGCCCGGATATGGTGCAGTCGAATAACATGATGTCAGTTGAGGATGTCACCGAAATACTGGCGGTTCCCTTGATCGGCGTAGTACCAGAAGATCCTGAGGTGATCGTTTCGACCAACAAGGGCGAGCCGATGGTGACGATGGACGAACCGACTTACGGGGCGATCGCGCTAGCCAACATCGCGAAGCGACTGACAGGGGAAGAGATTCCCATGCTCGATTTGAATTCGCTCAACGATACGTTCATGACGCGACTGAAGCGTTTCTTCACCCAGCCCGTGTTTTAACTCGGATAAATCCTCATGTTTCGAGAGCTACTGGATCAAATTTTCTCGCGTCATGCCAAGCCCAGCAGTCGTTCGCAAGCCAAGCAGCGTCTGAAGCTGATCCTGGCGCACGATCGCACGACCCTCTCGCCGGAAGCCTTGCAGTCGATGCAGCAGGAAATCTTAGCCGTCGTCTCGAAATACGTCGAACTCGATGCGGAAAGCTTGGAGTTCAGTCTGGCTAGCGAACAAGGTACGACGGCGCTCATCGCCAATCTCCCCATTCGCCGCGTCCGCACCCTCGACCCCGATCCGGCCTCGCAATCGTCGTATTAGTTCCCGTTTCCAGATTTAGCGATTTAGCGTTAGTCTCCCTGCGGCCAGTCTTCCCACAGTTCGGTCACTTGACGGAGACTGCAAAACCGCCCTCCTCCTAAAATCAAATGATCGAGGATGGGGATATCGAGAATTTGCCCGGCTTGCAAGAGCTGGCGCGTCAGCGAAATATCTTCCGGGCTGGGATCGAGAGTTCCAGAGGGATGATTGTGAGCGACGATGATGCGGCACGCGCCCTGACGAATAGCTGCCTGAAACGTTTCGCGGGGATGGGACAGGGTTTCGGTGGCGAGCCCTTTCGTCACGATCTGGCGTCCCACTAACCGATGTTTGATGTCGAGCAAAATCGTGCCGAAATGCTCTTGCTCCGCCCACATCAGCTCGTCCCCCAATACCGAAGCAGCGATCGCCGGAGAATCGATCGTCACCCGATCTTCAGGTCGCGCCATAAACGCCCGTCGCCCCAGCTCGATCGCCGCCAAAATCGTCGCGGCCTTCGCTGGCCCTACCCCTTCAATCTGAGTCAGTTCGCCCACTTCAACGTGACGCAGCGCCCCCACCGGATCGACATCGCGATCGCTGAGTTTCTGCAAAATTAACTGACCCAACCCCACGGCAGAGAGCTTACCCGCCCCCTGGCCCGTGCCCAACAACAAAGCCAGCAGCTCCGCATTGGCAAGGTGGCGGGGGCCGCTGGCTAAAAGTCGTTCCCGGGGGCGATCGCTCGCCGGGATATCAGCAATTCGTAAAGAGTAAGCCATGCATTCGAGGTGATAACCGCGAACTTAGCTTGCCCTAGCTCACCCGCAACGACTTCGCCGTTTCATAGAACGCATCTTTCACGTCGTCCCAGCGGTCGTCCGAGGTCGAGGCCGTGAGCGTGTAAAGGCGATGGTGGGCGATCGTGACGGTGACCATGTCGTGACGCGGCGTGCGACCCACTTTCGTGCCGAATTCCATCACGTAGTAGGTTTGGTTGCCGTCTTGCAGCGTGCCGCCACTCACCAACTCTGCCGAGCGGTTGGTTTGGGGGGGAGCCAAGATTTTGCTAATCACGCGATCGCTGACTTCATCGATCGAGCCTAAATCTTCAATTCGGTTTGCTCCGTCGTAAGGAGACACCATCAAACTGACGTTTTCATCGCCGAACACTAAATCTCGCAGCAATACCTGCAAGCCATTTTTGATGGGGGCATCCGCAGGTACCATCCCGTTGGGATAATTAAAGGTGTACTGACCGTTGAGATCGTTGTAAGGACGCAGAGCCGCCTTCGAGCAGCCCCCCACGAACAGCAAGGCGATCGCCACCAGTCCGATGCAGAGCCGTTTTACAGATTGCAGTTTGAAGAAATTCATGACGATTGCAGGAAAACACAGTCCGACCGCGCCCCTTTATTTCCAAGACTGAATCCATCTCAGCCCGGTTAGGATGACGCGCACCGATCCTCTCATATTTTTCGAGCTTGTAAGAGCTTCTCAGCTTAAAAACGGATGTCAGTGTCGTCTGCTCCTCGAAGTAGGACTACTTTTGGCAAATAACGAGCATCTCTTCGGCTCATTTCGCGAAGCACCGTCCTGCTGCTCGACTTTCCGGCTGCTGCCTTGCCCCAACTCGCTCCGCCGCGATCGCTCAGTAGGCTCGCAAGGGAGACACAATGACCTGACTCAAAGTACATACTCAACCTAACGGCTCGACTGTGATGGACAGAAGCACACTGAAGCGTACGGAATGCCACAATGAACTCAGTTTATTGAGACCGACCGACTCACTCGCAAACGCGTTGAATTGGGAATCAGGGAGTGTGTCATGCCTATTCAATGGATTGGAGTCGCTGGTGGTTTAGGAAATCGACTCATTGCTTTAGGTTCAATTTTGGCTCTCGCAAAGAGCTTGGAGACGGAGAATCAATTTCCAAGGTCGATCGACCCAGCCAGTTCGTCAGAATATGGCGATCTCTTTGAGGAAATGAAAGGCATACGCGTCTGCGATCGCCATGAGGGGAAAGGCGCTCCTATTGGGAAGGCTCGATGGGAGCCAATGGGCATTTTTACGGATTTCAAAAGAACACTAAACCATTCAATCAGCCTGGAAGAATACTGTCATCATTTTGTCGAGTCAATGAGGTCGCTTCGCTTCCGGCAGGATATTTTGAACGAATATCATTCTCACTACGGACGAGCTTCTGTGTCAAATACCTTAGCCGTTCATATTCGTAGGACAGACATGCTAGATCGCCATCGTCTCTCTTTGAGGGAGTATTTTTCAAACGACAAGCGAGTCAAACGACGAGCGACACATGCGTTCCGAGCACTCGGAATGATGAAGTCAATTCAGTACGCAGTACTTTCTCCCGAGGCAATCCGAACGACGGAAAATAAGTACCTAGCTAGAATTATCGCTCGCGAGCTGAATGCAGACAGTCGTGCGTCATATTCGATCTACGTTGACTCCGAAAGCGAAATAGACTTTTTCCAGCAACAGCTTTGCAGACAAGGGATTTCTGATGGACGCTATTTCCCAAGCTACTGCAATGTCGGTCAAAATAGCTCTTGGGGAACTTTTGGTAAACGAAATACCTCTACTCGGGATGCGTTGATCGAAATACTGGGCATGTCTGCTAGCTCTGGGATACTACAGAATATGTCTGCCTCGACATTCTCGATTTGCAGCTCGATTATGGGTGGCGTGCCAATCCTTACATCCCAGCCCACGCAATGGTTCTGGAAGTCCATGCAAGACGTTTTTGGTAAGCCACTTTATGACGTGCGAACTGAATCCTGATAATCATTTCCGTTCGTCGTCTTAGCAAAGGCAAAGTCCAATGCGGCCTTGAGTTGGGGGCTTGATAAGTTACCAGGGTGGTTGGTTCATCAGCGTCGCTAGAAGTTGGTCAACGGCGGCACAATACGATTTCAAGGCTTTGCTGGGAGTCAATCATTTCAGGAGAACGCGGACTGGTCTCTCAATCGCAAGTGTTGTGCTGACGCATCATGGATTGTATTGCTGTTTGTCGAGGTGTTTGTGGGATGAGGGATTTTTTT
>JBCBTL010000297.1:0-4381 GCA_039818705.1 Cyanobacteria bacterium J06639_1 | reverse complement strand
ACGGAGTTAGGCTGTCATGAACGTCAAAACACTGCTGCCAAATGTCCTGCAATACGCGATCGCTCTCTGCTTCTGCTGGCTACTCCTCACCAATCAGGTCTCAGATGACACTTTCTTGTGGCTTTTTTTAGTTTACGGGCTATTCAATTTCGTCATTCGCCGCCGAAGCGAAAAATCTGAAGATTAACCAGCTAAAAGCCATAGTCATGCTAAACACGAAAAAATACTGAGAGAGGTAGTATTTCTCACTCTTATTAACTGGTATTCGCCAGCGGATGTATGCATCCTTTTTCTCTTCATTATGCTGAAGCCACGTTTGGCAGAACTAGATTGTTTCATCCGAGCATGTTTTGAGAGGGTGCGCGATCGCTGACATTCCACCACTCGAAAATTTATGAACCATCTTGAAGGACGAGCCGCCTACACGATTGCAGATGTCAGTTTCAGGTACTTGCACGAATCCCAATCGCTCGTACAACCTCACGGCAGGATTATCGGCACGAACGCTGAGACTGACGGCAGAGAAACGCGATCGCGCTGCCTCTAGCACGCACTGCAATAATTGCGTGCCAATGCCTCGCCCCCGACAGTCGGGTAAAACCGCGATCGTTAGTTCGGGAATGTCATCGCGAACCCAGCCGAATCCTCGCTCTCCATCCGGCCACAACCGCACCCACGCTGCTCCTAAAGTGCGATCGCCATCGACTGCCACAAATCCCAAATCCCCATCGCGCCCCCACGATTTTGCATATCGAGCTACGGTCGGATGCTCTAAAACGGCTGCGAGGGAATCTTCGTGAGCGGCGTAGCGCAGGATTTCCCAGGCGATCACCTCATCAGCAACCGTTAGAGTACGAATGGCATGGGTCATACTCAGTAAAGTCCTGCCTTCTGCAAGACAACAGGATACTTACACAATCACAATGACCTCGCTTCTTCACATATTCAGATTCAGGGCGACTGATCCAACGTTTTCTATACGACCTGAAGTTTCCTGGGTTCGGGAATGGGTTTGCCCTCAGCCTTCCACGCCTCTACGTACATTTCAATAACCTCTTCTCCATTCTGAATCGCTTCCTCCCTGGTTTTGCCATGCGTACAAGGCATGACGACGCGATCCTTAAACTCTGGAATCGTGACTAGGTACAATCCATCTTCATCCGACCACTGAAGTGTCATGCTGTAGCAATTCATATGTCTTCGCTCTCTTTTCCGAAGTTTTCCAACTCGACCAGTAACTTTGAAAGCTGTTTTTCCAAGTATGGAGGAACATCATCGCCGTCTTTGCCAGGAACCGTCAGTGTTTTGTTGAGTAAGGGATGTCGCCAACGTTCGTGACTTCCTTTGCCTCGCTTAGGTAAGAAGACAAACCCCGCACGCGCAATCTGAGCCTTCAGTTCTCGGATTTTCCTGGGCATACGTGCTTCGTATCATTCACCTCACATTCTAATGTTTCGCAGAACGCAAAACGCTCTCGACAGAGCGACGATCGCTCTACTCCTGCAAAGAATCGGAACGGGGGCGATCGCTCTGGCCAAAGCTCCCTACAATAGATTGGCTTTACGCGCGAGCCTACCCAGTCGCCACCAGGGAGGGAATGTATGCCTCGTCGCCCGGACTTGAAGAAGATTTTGCTGATTGGGGCGGGGCCGATCGTGATCGGGCAGGCGTGCGAGTTCGACTATTCCGGCACTCAGGCGTGTAAGGCACTGCGGGAAGAAGGGTATGAAGTGGTGCTGGTGAATTCCAATCCCGCCACTATCATGACTGACCCGGCGACTGCCGATCGCACGTATATCGAACCCGTGACGCCGGAGTTCGTGGCGCAGATTATCGAGCGGGAGCGACCGGATGCGATGCTGCCGACGATGGGCGGGCAGACGGCGCTGAATGTGGCGGTGGAGCTGGCGAAGTCGGGGGTGTTGGAGCGCTTCGGGGTGGAGCTGATCGGGGCGAAGCTGGAGGCGATCGAGAAGGCGGAAGATCGCGAGCTGTTCAAGCAGGCGATGCAGAAGATCGGGCTTCAAGTGCCACCTTCGGGGTTGGCGCACACGTTGGATGAGGCGCGGGCGATCGCTAAAACTATCGGCTATCCGCTCATCATTCGTCCGGCTTACACGCTGGGGGGCACGGGGGGCGGCGTTGCTTACAACCAAGAGGAATTCGAGGCGATTTGTTCCACCGGACTGGATGCTAGCCCCGTGTCGCAGATTTTGGTGGAAGAGTCGATTTTGGGGTGGAAAGAGTTCGAGCTGGAGGTGATGCGGGATCTGGCGGATAACGTCGTCATTATTTGCTCGATTGAAAATATCGACCCGATGGGGATTCATACTGGGGATTCTGTCACTGTTGCGCCCGCTCAGACGCTCACGGACAAAGAGTATCAGCGCTTGCGGGACTACGCGATCGCCATCATGCGCGAGATTGGGGTGGAGACGGGTGGCTCGAACGTTCAGTTTGCCGTCAATCCCGACAATGGCGAGGTGCGGATTATCGAAATGAATCCCCGCGTCTCTCGCTCTTCGGCGCTGGCCTCGAAAGCAACGGGATTCCCGATCGCCAAATTCGCCGCTAAGCTCGCGGTCGGCTACACGCTGGACGAAATTAATAACGACATCACCAAGCAAACTCCAGCTAGCTTCGAGCCGACGATCGATTACGTGGTCGTCAAAACCCCTCGGTTCGCCTTCGAGAAATTCCCCGGTTCCAGTCCTACCCTGACCACCCAAATGAAATCGGTGGGCGAGGCGATGGCGATCGGGCGGACGTTTCAGGAGTCCATGCAGAAGGCGCTGCGATCGCTTGAAATCGGTCGGCCTGGATTCGGGAGCGATCGAGAGGAAGATCTACCCGCGATCGAAGACATCAAAGCCAGCCTGCGCGTCCCCAATCCCGATCGCCTGTTGATGCTGCGATCGGCATTCCTCGCGGGCATGAGCCTCCACGACATTCACAAGCTGACCAAAATCGACCCCTGGTTCCTCGACAAGCTGCAAGAACTGGTGGAAATCGAACAGGCGGTGAACGGTCGGGAACTCTCCAGCCTCAGCGAAGCCGACCTGACCGAACTGAAGCGGCTGGGGTATGGCGATCGCCAGCTCGCCCACCTCACGCACTCCACCGAACTGGACGTGCGGCAGTACCGTCAATCTCTTGGCATCACTCCCGTCTACAAAACCGTGGACACCTGCGCGGCAGAATTCGCGGCCTTCACGCCCTACCAATACTCCACCTACGAAACCGAAACCGAACTGTTCCCGCCCCAAAAGCCCCGCGTGATGATTCTCGGCGGTGGCCCCAACCGCATCGGCCAGGGCATCGAGTTTGACTACTGCTGCTGCCACGCTGCCTACGCCATGCAGGACAGCGGCTACGAAGCCATCATGGTCAACTCCAACCCCGAAACCGTCTCCACCGACTACGACACCAGCGATCGCCTTTACTTCGAACCCCTCACCCACGAAGACGTGATGAACTTGGTGGACGTGGAGAAACCGGAGGGCATCATCGTCCAGTTCGGCGGCCAAACCCCGCTCAATCTGGCGCAAGGACTCGCCGCCGCCAACGCCCCCATCTGGGGAACCTCCCCCGACTCCATCGACATCGCCGAAGACCGCGAACGCTTCGAGGCCATCCTCCACGACTTAGAGATTCTCCAGCCCGCCAACGGCATCGCCCGCTCTTACGAAGAAGCCCTCGCCGTTTCTCAGCGGGTCGGCTACCCCATCGTCGTCCGTCCCAGCTACGTCCTCGGCGGGCGCGCGATGGAAATCGTCTATTCCGACGCCGAACTGAAGCGCTACATCGAAGCCGCCGTCGCCGTCGATCCCGATCGCCCCATTTTGGTAGACCAGTTCCTCGAAAACGCGATCGAAGTAGACGTAGACGCGATCGCCGACCGCACCGGAGCCGTCACCATCGGCGGCATTATGGAACACATCGAACAAGCGGGCATCCACTCCGGCGACTCGGCCTGTGTCTTACCCGCCCGCACCCTCAGCCCAGAGGTACTCTCTACCATTCGCCGCTGGACGGAACTGCTGGCCAAATCCCTGCACGTCGTCGGCCTGATGAACGTCCAGTACGCCGTCAAAGACGATCGGGTCTACATCCTCGAAGCCAACCCCCGCGCCTCCCGCACCGTCCCGTTCGTCAGTAAAGCGATCGGCGTGCCCCTCGCCCGCTACGCCGCCCTAGTGATGAGCGGCAAAACCCTAGCCGAGCTGAACTTCACCGAAGAAGTCATCCCCGCCCACATCTCCGTTAAAGAAGCCGTCCTCCCCTTCAGCAAGTTCCCCGGCACGGACACCCTGCTAGGCCCCGAAATGCGATCGACGGGCGAGGTGATGGGTCTCGATACGGACTTCGGACGCGCCTTTGC
>JBCBTL010000296.1:0-4382 GCA_039818705.1 Cyanobacteria bacterium J06639_1 | reverse complement strand
CCATGTCACCGACTCTCAACTCGAAGATCGAGAGGGGTTGCGAGAGATTGCGGGAGGATTCTTTGGTGCGCAGGAGGCGACGCGATCGCTGCCAGTAGGTGAGGCCGATTGCCGCCACGATAACGATCGCCAAAACCCAAAATAGGCCGATGGACATCGCAACACCTCTCCAAACAGGACACTACCGGGCACAGAACGACTCAACAAAACGACTCAACCGGACAAACTTAATCGTAGAACGCCCAGCGGGGATCGGTGTAATACCGGACGATCGCCGGGTGACTGAGGCGGTTGATTTGCACCGACCCTAACGCAATATCGGCGGGCAGGGTAAACAAGGCCGGTAGCAGGTCGGGGGTGAGGTAGCGAGTGGGAACGGGCAGGGTTACCTCGGAGAGCGAGAGAGGCGATCGCCCGGCTAACACGAATCCCCACGGCCCGAAGCTGGGGACGGTGGTGGTGTAGGGATGCACCTCGAAATCGGCGGCGGTTAGCGTTTCAACGATGCAGGCGTAGGCTTTGGGGGCGAAGAAGGGGCTGGAGGCTTGGGTGACGAAGACGCCCTCGGGGGCGAGATGCTGGCGGATTTGATAGTAAAAGCCGAGGCTGTAGAGTTTGGCGATCGCGTTGGTGTCGGGGTCGGGAAAGTCCGCCAGGATGACATCGAAGCTTTCGCGCAGGCGGGCGATTTCGCGGAAGGCGTCGCCGTACATCACCCGTACGCGCGGATCGTCAAAGGCGCGATGGTTGGCTTCAATTAGCGCGGGGTAGGTGCGGGCGAGTTCGACGATTTGCGGATCGAGTTCGACGAGCAACACGTCTTCAATCTGCGGCCATTTCAGGATTTCTCGCAGCGCCATGCCGTCTCCTGCGCCCAGTAATAAAACTCGGCGAGGATTGGGGGCGGCGGCGATCGCCGGATGCACCAGCGCTTCGTGATAGCGATATTCGTCCAGGGTCGAAAGCTGAAGATCGCCATCTAAAAACAGGCGCACGTCGCGACCGAAGCGAGTGAGGACGATGCGCTGGTAAGCAGACTGGTGGCGACTGACGATGGGGGCAGCGTAGAGCGCGTTTTCGAGGCGATCGCTAATGGGTTGCACCACTCCGGCAAACAGCAGCAGCATCGTTCCCACGCCCGCGCCCCACATTCGCCAGCGGCGCAGCCGAGGGAACTCGCCCCCCATCCAGCACACCATCCACGCCGGAAACGCCCCCACAATTGCCGCCGAAGGAAACATGCCGAAGACAGGCAGCAACACGATCGGAAACAGCAGCGACCCGGCCAACGCCCCCGCGTAGTCGAGGGCTAGCACTCCGGCTAATGCCGTGCGCAGTTCGCGATCGCGTTCCACCATGCGGGTCAACAGCGGCACTTCCATCCCCGCCAGCGCGCCCAAAATCATCGCCGTGAGGGTTAATCCCATCCACAGCGGGCCATCGAGAACGAACAGAGCGAATAATCCCAGCGGCAGAATTGCGGTGAGAGGGGCGATCGCCAGTTCCACCCGAAAAAAACTGGTTAACAAGCGATCGGACGCGCTCGTTTCCGCCGGGGCGACGAACTGACTGAGATAGGAACCCAAACCCATCGCCGCCAGAAAGCCCCCCACGGCAATGCCATACGCGAGCGCCTGATTGCCCACCAAATAACTCGCCAGCGTGCCCAGCAAGAGTTCTGCTGCGAGGCCGCACCCCGATGACACAGCAGCAGCGGCCAGCAAGCTATAAAACTGACGGCGGGTGAGAGACGCGACGGTCATTTCCCCGAGCCGATGCCGCCACCTCGGAACGTGCTGTATGTCTGGCGATTGGGGGTGGGTTCCCAGCGATCGCGATACCGCCGCCCGCTCAACACCATTCCCGATCGGCCCCAGTAATACCGCTGCTGTCGCTGCCGTCGCTGCTGACTTTGGCTGAGATGGAGCGCTCCCACTTGGGTGTAGCTGCTGTAGATGGCCAGCAGAGCGATGACGAGGGTGGCAAGGGCGATCGATTTCGACAGCATGGGAACGACAAGACACGACATTAAGCGAGAGACGCCACCTCAGTGACCTCAACAGACCTGAGGGTGCGCACGTTTTGCAATACCTTGAGGGTCGTCCGATCGACGGGCGCGTCCGGAACGATCTCCACTGAAAACCCGTAGGAATCTTCCCTCGATAACACCAGATCGATCTGGCATTTTCCCGTTGCGCGATCGAGACTGCCATCGTCATCGCGATGCATCGTCAATCGCAGCGGAATCTTCGCTTCGTACACGAGATTGCCCTGTCCGTCTTTGATGGCAAGCTCGGCATGCAAGACCGGGGGGGTGGTTTCGTCAGATTCCACGGTTACGATCGCTCGCACCAACTTGTCAGAACCGCCGAGCCGCGCCCGTCCGTCCACGTCGCTCTCGCCAATCGTTTTATGCAGTGCCATCTGGCCGGAATTGACCGCCGTTAGTGCGGCAAACCCGCTCAACACCAGCCCGACCCAAAACCCGCTCCACAAAAACCGAGTGTCCACCACTCCATCGCGCACCGTGATGTCAAACGGAATGGACGTACTCAGCGCGGGGGAATTGGATAAATTCAGACCGGTCGAGCCTTGCTCTAGCGAAGCGATCGCAATTTGCACGGGCTGATTTAAGTCTTCGCGGCGTAAATCGAGCAGTCCGCGCGTATTCTCATCGCTACCCGCACTCGACCTGCGCCACGCCTGTTTGAGCGCCGCTGCGAGGGGATTGCCTTCGCGATCGCGAATTTGCACTTCAAAGGTCACCCACGTATTGCGAGGCACGCGGGCGCGCACGTCCACGCGCAATGCTCCGATGCGGTTGGCACGCGGCTCGATGGGCGGTAGGGTTGCCGTCGCGTTGGGAGCCAAGTTGATGCGCTCTTGCAGCACCGTCCGCGAGAAGAAGGGAGAGATAACCAGTGCCGCCACGATCGCTACCACCGCGCCAAACGCCACGATGGGCGCAGGCTCAGAAAATTTCGCAGTGGTGTACCGGCGGGGTTCGGCAGGCATAGTCATCAGCCGAGGCGATGGCGACACATCAGTTATACCTCTTGGGTTTCGGGAAGGCGGGCGATCGCGATCGTTACAGTCGGGTTGCTCTACGGGCGGTTTCCGGTAGGCTTAACGCAGAAGTGGCAAGCAGGAGAGTGGTGCTGTGGCGATCGTGCAAGAACTGGTCGCGTCGATTGGCTGGACGATTTTCGCCGTCATTTTGTTTTACGGCGGCACGCGCCTGTTCGACTTTTTAGATCCGATCGACTTTCAAGCTGAAATCCGCCAGGGTAATGTCGCTGCGGGAGTGCTCTTGGCCTCAATTGTTGTCTCTCTCTCGGCCATCATCATCGCGGTCATCCTCAGCTAAACAGACACGAGGCTCAACTCACGCCTGACGCTCGGTTGGCTTTGGATAGACCGTTTCGTCAGATGCTTGCCAAGCCGGATCGACCAGACAAATGAACACGAGGGGCGCAGAACCAATGCTGCGAACGTATTGAACGGCATTGGGAGGAATGTAAACCGCATCGCCAGCTTCAATCTCGCGAGTTTCGTCGTTGATGTGCATTTCACCACGACCGCCAATGATGTAGTAGACCTCGGAAGTAGTGAGGGAATGGGGCGTGGAAGTCTGGCCGACCGGCAAAATAGCATGAGCGAGGCTGTAGCGCAGAGCCAGCTCTTGCTTGTCGGGGTGAAGCAACTCCCGCAGGATAGTGCCGTCTCCGGCAATGAATTCGTCGCAGTCGTCGAGATGGCGGACGAGCATAGGTGAAAAGGTTTAGAACCCACCAATTTTAGCGACCGTTGGCGATCCAGGTGTCCAGCAAGGGGAACAGTTTTTGATTGGCGACGGGGAAGGCGAATTTAGGGATATCGGTGGGAGCAATCCAGCGTACGTCTGCACATTGTAGGGTTTGGGCTTCACCGCTGAGATAGCGGCACATGAAGGCTTGTAGCGTAATGGAAAAGTGGGTGTAGGCGTGGTCGATCGTCCCCAGAGGCTCCACCAGCTCGACCTCGATGCCGATTTCTTCGCGAACTTCGCGCACCGCGCATTCAGCAGGGGTCTCATTCGGCTCGATTTTACCGCCAGGGAATTCCCACAAGCCCCCCAACATCGAACTTTCTAGTCGCTGGTCGATGAGCAGTTCGCCGCCAGCGCGCAAGTCGCCGCGAAATACGACGGCAACGGCAATATTTTTGTGGGGACGAGGTTTGACGGGAGATTTCATCGGCAGGTCGGCTTGGCGGCGATCGCGGTAGGCAACGCACTCGGACTGCCAGGGACAGCGATCGCATTGGGGCTGGCGCGGGCGACAGAGGGTTGCGCCTAAGTCTAGCAGAGCTTGATTGTAGTCTCGGGGGCGATCGCGATCGAG
>JBCBTL010000295.1:0-4384 GCA_039818705.1 Cyanobacteria bacterium J06639_1 | reverse complement strand
AGCTTCAAGTCGCTCCCATCTTGGAAGCGTTTTTCCGCAATCCCGACGCGAAATGGGTCGGTCGCGTCCCGCTCGCGCAACAAAAATGGCTGCACGACTTGGCCGACATGCGGCGCGATCGCCTGACTTCAGTGGCGACGTGGCTCAGCCGCTATTGCACTCAGCCCGACCGAGTGATGCGCGAGCTGGATCGCAAGCTCGAACGCAGTCCCGAGCGCGTGCCAGGCCCAAACTCAGCTCCAAAATCAGAGGAATCGAGTGTTGGTGACCCCATTAGCAATACCAGCACGCACCCGCAGGCGATCGCCAAAGCCCTCAACGCGAACCTAGCCCGATACGGACTCGCGGTAGATGCGAGGGTGAATGACTGCGAACTCGCGCTGACGCTGAAAACGAAGCGCGCGATCGCGCCTCAGTTGGCGATCGCGCTCGTATACGAAGCGGTGCGACACGCCTACGTTCCTCATCTCAAAACAGCGACGATTTCGGGAATGCGGCGCGATCGGCGGGGAATGTGGACGAAAACGTTTCGGTTGCCAACCGCGATGGCAGGTGACACTCCCATAGATCGGATTGGGTTCGACCGCCCGATGCTCAATGCGATCGCTTTTCCCGTCGCTGTGGCGATCGGCATGGTGGCAAACGTCGTGCTGCCCTTTTTTATGCTGCCTTTTCACATTTGGATTCACGAATTCGGCCACGCGACGGTTGCTTGGCTGTCGGGATATCGAGCGTTGCCACTGCCGCTCGGATGGACGAGTATTGCCGGACAAAAACAGGTTTTAGTGTATTTCGGCGTGTTGTTTTTGCTGGGTGTGTTGATGTGGCAAGGATGGCGCGAAAAACGACGGTGGCCGATCGCGATCGGGGCGGCGTTAATTGCGGCTCAGTTTTACATGACGTGGCTGATGTCTGAGTGGCAGTTTCATCTTTGGGTGGCGTTTGGCGGGATTGGCGGCGAGTTTTATTTGAGTGCATTTTTAATGACCTGTTTTTATTTTCAACTGCCCGATCGCTGGCGCTGGGATTTTTGGCGATTTATTATTTTGGTTATCGCCGCAGCCACATTTTGTCAGGCCTTTTGGCGGTGGCATTTAATCGACTTGGGCATTGCAGACATTCCCTGGGGCACGATCTTTGGCGGCGCGGGCGACTCAGGCGGCGATATGAATTTGCTCAACGGGGTCTACGGGTGGAGTAGCGATCGCATTATCACCACCTATCGCCGCTTGGGAGAGCTGTGCGCTCTGGGGCTGGTAGGGGTTTACAGTTTTTTCGCAGTCAAAATGAATCCTCACGCTTGGTTCGACGTGGCGCAGCGATCGCGGGTGTGGCTGCACGAGCGGCAGCTTTCGGGTCGGCGGCGCTCCCGTTAAAGATTGAGAGATTGCCTAGCCCCGATCGCTTTCCGTTCGGCCTCTTCGAGGGAGGAGGCGATCGCCGTGATGTGACCCAATTTTCGCCCCGGTCGGCTCTCTGCTTTGCCGTACCAGTGCAAATGCACGTCGGGCAGGCTGAGGGCTTTGGCAAGGGGAACGGTTGGATGGGCGTCCTCCCGCATGCCGAGAAGATTGACGGTTACGGCGGCGGGGGCGATCGCGTCTGGGTTGCCGAGCGGTAAGTCAAGCACGGCGCGAACGTGCTGCTCGAACTGACTGGTAGCGCAAGCGTCGAGGGTGTAGTGCCCGGAATTATGGGGACGCGGAGCGAGTTCGTTGATCGAAATCTTGCTGTCAGAGTGCAGGAACAGCTCGACACCGACAATACCGATCGCCCCCACAGCCTCGACGGCAGCTTCGGCAATCTCCCGCGCTTGACGTGCCATCTCGGGTGGAATGGGGGCAGGGGTGAGGGTGCGATCGCACACGTAGTTTTTTTGCACGGTGACGGTGACGGGATAGCTAACGCGATCGCCCTTCGGCCTGCGCGCCACCATCACAGCGAGTTCGGACTCAAAAGGCACAAATGCTTCAGCCATTAATAGATTGCTAGCTTCAGATATTCCGGCAGTAAACTTCGTCCAAATGGCATCGAACTCGTCCGGCGAGTGGGCGATCGCCGTACCGTGCCCGTCGTAACCCTGGCGACGAGTTTTAATCGCGATCGGCAATCCCAGTTTCTCGGCAGCCAAATCGAGATCGGCGCGGGTGGCGATCGCCAAAAACTCAGGCACGGGCAATCCTGCGTTTTGTAAATGCTGGCGCTGCTGCCATTTATCTTGAATGATGCCTAACACCTCACCGCCCGGCCGCACGATCGCCCCCCGTTCGGCCAGCCACAACAAGTCTTCCGCCGGAGTAAACTCGTGTTCCAGCGTGATGGCGTCCACCTGTTGCGCCCAGTTCCACAGGTCTTCGCGATTTGTCCATTCCCCGACATAAATTTCGCTCACGGGAGCTGCCGGACAGCGATCGCTAGGGTGCAAAACGCTCGCGGTCATGCCGAGTGGGTGGGCGGCGATCGCCATCATCCGTCCGAGCTGCCCGCCCCCAATAATTCCCAACCGCAGCGGCAAACTCCCCAACTCAGCCATGCCCATATCCCTGAAAGTCCTGGATCGAGTATGCGATCGTGCGTTCGATTCCTCTCAAACGATTGGTAACGATTGAAAATTTAGAGCGATCGCGGCGCATCGCTAACCACTAACTGAAGAAGAACGAGTAAGTCGTAAGCCGGGTTCTGTTACCGAGAATGACATCTCAGCGGCAATCATCTATCTGGGATGACTGTTTCCAGCCACCTCTGGCGGCACACCTCAACGACCTCGACCTCGCGATCTCGATCGCCCAGTACGTCAGGGACGAAGCACAGTCATGCCCTGGTACTGCGGCCTTGCTCCCCACCGGGGTTTACCGAGCCAATGCCTCTCGACATTGCTGGTGGGCTCTTACATTAAGCTTGCGCCCCACCTTTGCACCCTTACCTGTGCTGGATTCCTCGAAAGCAATGCACAGCCATCGGCGGTATGTTTCTGTGGCACTATCCTCACGATCGCTCGCACTGGAAGTTTCTCCAGCGGCGCGTGCTTCTGGGAGCCCGGACTTTCCTCATCTGGACGCAAATCCAGACGCGATCGCCTCCCTTACTCGTTCTTCCAGCTCTACTGTAGCGAGTTAGGCGATCGCCAGACCGAGACCCAATTTGGCGCGCACTCCCGTCAAGTCAGACACGATATCGCGCGCGGGGGGAGTTTCGACAGCGCCTTCGTCCAGCATCGGATCGCGACGTAGAAGCCACAAAGCTTGCAGTCCGGCACGCTTCGCGCCCAGATAATCCTGTTCGTGACTGTCGCCGACGTGGAGGGCGCGATCGGGGGGAATGTCGTGGGTTTGGGTGGCAACCTGGAAGACGCGCGCAGCGGGCTTCGCTGCACCGATCGCGGTTGATAGGGTGACCGACTGGAAATATTCGCGTAGCTCCAACGCATCCAGAACGGCGTGGAGGCGAGAGTCAAAGTTGGAAATCATTCCTAGCGTCACGCCCTCTTCGCGCAAGCTCTGCAGCACGGGGAGGGTCTCATCGTACAGTTCCCAAGCCGCAGCTGTGGCGAAGCAGTCGAACACGAGGTCGAAATAGCTGGAGAAATCAGCAAAGCGATCGCGCAGCTCGCAAATCTCGAACGTGCGATCGACCACCTCGCGCCACCAGGCTCGCTCTAGAGCGGGAAGTTCCGTTCGGCTGGCATTGGGGAAGGCGGCAGGCGGAGCCGCTTTGAAGGCGCTGAAGAAGGCGCGATTGACGCGCTCGGCCTCCGCCTCTACGCCGAACTCGATCGCAGCGCGGGCATAGATATCGCCGACGCTATCGCGCACCCGAAATAAGGTGCCGACCGCATCGAAGAAGACAACCTTGGCAGACCTCGCCACGCTCACCCCTCAGCCCGAGCGACCAACACTGCACTCACCGGATCGATGGGGGCGGGCTGCGCCATGTCTTCCGGCAGGAACGAGCGCGCGCTCACCACCACGAGCGCAAAGATGAAGGTCAACAAGACCAAGAAGGGAAAAACGTACTGACGGATGATGGCAGACATATTTCTTTACAAAGCTGACTCCAGCATAGCGCTCTTTGGCGATCGCTCCAGCGTCGCGACGCGGGTATCCACCGGGGCACTCGAAATGCCTGCCGAACAACTGGCGCGCTGGCGATCGTGTTCGATTTCCGTCCAGGAATAAGCGAACGTGCTGACGCAGTTGAGCTGAGGGAAGCGGCGCTGCAATTCGCGAAACTGGAAGCCCAACGCTGGACGACCCAGGGCTTCGTTCCAAGACCCGGCCAGCACCGGACACACTTCTGTCCCGTTGGGCGCAGCGGCTAACACCTGCTGGACTTGGTCGCCGATGCAGTTCGTGACGCCGCAGACAGCGTAGGACATGGGGTGCCA
>JBCBTL010000294.1:0-4386 GCA_039818705.1 Cyanobacteria bacterium J06639_1 | reverse complement strand
CACAGCATTACATGTCGTCACTAAGCAAACCGTGGCGGCCAGCGTACGTGAAAGCGAACAGCAAGGCACTCAACTGTTAGAAGACGCTATCGAACAGCTCCAAGTCCAGCCCGATATCCGCATCGAAACGCGCTTAGTGGCGGGAGATGCGAAAACCCTCGTCTTGAAGGTGGCAGATGAAATTGATGCGTCGCTGATCGTGATGGGGGCGCGCAGTATGGGACGACTGATGTCCATTCTGAAAAACTCCGTCAGCCAATACGTCTTTCAGCTCTCCACCCGCCCCATGCTGCTCGTGAAAGAAGAAGCCTTCATTGGGCAACTGCGCCGCATTATGGTGGCCATTGACAGTTCGGAAGCCGCTCAGACGGCTCTGCGCGAGGCGATCGCCCTCGTTCGCGACGTTCCCGGCAGCGAAATTTTGCTGGCTCGGGTGCGCCGTCCGGCAGTTGCTGCCAGCAGCAAGGAAAGCATTGAAGCTCTCGAACGCGAAGATCGGGTACTCGCGGAGGCCAAAGCGCTGCTCAAACGGGAAAAAATTGCTCACCGCGCCTATTTCGCGATCGGCGATCCAGGCCGCGAAATTGCTCTGCTCTCTGGCGAAAGCGGCGCGAATTTACTCGTGATGGGATCTCCCGATCGCCGCCCCACCATTGCCAAAGGTCTCCCCGATTTGGAGCGCCTGCTGGGCAAATCTGTCTCAGATTACGTCCGCGTTCATGCGGCCTGTCCGGTGCTCATGACTCGCCAGCAAGATTGACCAACTCTTGCTATCAGTTGGGGTGGGGGGCTAGAAACGGCGGCTTTCCCGCCCGTCCGGTCGCGGTGCCTGCGCTCGCGATGCGTTAGACAACGACGTGATTTCATAGCCGCGATCGCTCAGTTCGGGCAGCACCTGGCTCAAAGTGACTGCCGTCCGACGACCGCGATCGCCGCCATCGTGCAGCACGACGATCGCCCCAGGCCGCGCGTTTGCCACCACGTACCAGGTGGCAAACCCCGATGAGGAGACGTGCGTATCGAACGGAAAGATCGACCCCAACACGGTCTGATAGCTGCGATCGCGAGCCATGTCGAGCATTCTGCCCGAGTACCAGCCCGAGGCCGGACGGAACCAGTTCACGTCGCCGAAAGCGCTCAGGATGTCGTGGGTGCGATCCATGGTTTGCCGCAGTGCGTCCGGCGATAGGCGAATGCTCGGTTCGTCGCGCATCGTGTGATTGCCCAGCTCGTGCCCTTCGGCAAGCATACGCTCGACTAAATGGGGATGCGCCTGCGCTGCCTCTCCCATCACGAAGAACGTGGCGCGAGCGTTATGGGCGTTCAACACGTCGAGAATGTCGGGAGTCGTTGCCGGGTCGGGAGCGTCGTCGATGGTCAACGCGATCGCGCGGCGCTCTGTCTCGATAAAAAACACCACGTCCGGAGACAGACGAGCGATCGCGCGCACTAGTCCGTGAGGCCGCAGCAGAACCGCCGCGATCGCCAGCAGTCCCAAGCTGATTCCAACTCCGAACGCTCTCCATTTGCGACGGCGCACCACAGGCAAAATCCCTACCTATTCCAGTTCGCTCGCAGGTCAAACCCTCGCACGGGTTATGCATTCGAGGTAAGCGGTTGTTCGGGTTCTACTGGCTCACTAACAAGACCCGTAAGCGGCGAGCTGGCACTGGCGTAGTCTTTCACGGGAATGCGACCAGCTCGATAGGACAACCGCCCCGCTTCTAACGCTAAACCCATAGCTCGCCCCATCGCTTCGGGATCGCTCGCGCGGGCGATCGCCGTATTAATCAATAGCGCATCCGCCCCCAATTCCATCGCCTGCGCCGCTTCAGACGGTACGCCGATACCAGCGTCCACCACCACAGGCACGCAGGCTTGCTCGACGATGATGCTGACGCTCTCTGCACACTTCAACCCCTGACCGGAACCAATCGGAGAGCCGATCGGCATTACCGTGGCACAGCCGATCTCTTGCAGGCGAAGGGCGAGCTGCGGGTCGGCATTGATGTAAGGCAGCACGGTAAACCCTTCCGAGACGAGCTGTTTCGCCGCCTCAAACGTTCCGATCGGATCGGGAAGCAAATATTTCGCGTCTGAAATGACTTCCAACTTGACGAACGTGTTGTCAGTTTGCCCCAGCACGTTCTGCGCCATTTCCCGACCCAGCCGCGCCACGCGGACGGCTTCATCCGCCGTTTTGCAGCCAGCCGTATTGGGCAACAGCCAATAGTTCGACCAGTCCAACGCGTCCATCAGGCCGACGTGCCCTTCCGCCTGCAGTTGCACCCGCCGAATCGCCACCGTGACGATTTCAGCGCCGCTAGCCGCGATCGCGTTTTGCATCTCGGCATGGGAGCGATACTTCCCCGTTCCCACCATCAGACGCGATCGAAACCGCCGTCCGGCCACAACAAACTCGTCCGTGGCTCGGGCGGGCTGAACGGGAGGAGGAGTCAAGGTTTGGGAAGACATGGACGATCAGGAATTCAGCACCCACCATCCTAGATCGACTCGGCTGCGAAGCTCGGGCTTAGACAGGCTTGCTTCAAAAATCCAGCTCGAAAACGAACGCGAGTGGAAGGCAGTTTGCGGGGAATTGGGTGAGATCGAGAGCTACTGAGCAATAAGCTACTGAGCAACAAGCTACTGAGCAATCGATTCGCCGCTCGACCCACTGGCCTCGTCACCATCGCGAAAGATCTCAGGACCGAATCGAGTCGTGCGCGTTTGGCGGAACCGTTCGACTTCTGCATCAATGGACTCGTTTTCCAGCCCCTCTCCCGCCCTGGGGTTGTCCCACTCGCGCGCAGCCCGGATCAGCGAATTCATGTTCAAGCCCGTGTTGGAATCAAAAATATCCACCGGGCGATCGCGATTGTCCAACGTGGCATCGTTCACGCTTTCGCGGCGGGCCTGAGCCCGAACGGGGGCGATCGCCACCCAGCCAGTCAGCATCGATAGAGCGATCGCGAGGGAAAGACAGCGAGCAGTCATGGCTTTAACTCCTCAAGCGGTTCTGGAACGGCGCGTTCCTCTGCTGATACTTTAACCTTTTTCAATAAATCAGGTCTGCGCTGCTGAGTACGGTTGAGCTGCTGTTCGCGCCGCCAGCGGGCGATCGCGGCGTGGTTGCCGGATCGCAACACCTGCGGGACTTCCCAGCCGCGAAACTCGACTGGACGGGTGTACTGCGGAAAGTCCAGCAGTCCCTCTTCAAAACTTTCTGCTTTGAGCGACTCTTCTTTGCCTACCGTGCCGGGGAGCAGGCGCACCACGCCGTTGAGCAGGGCAAGAGCCGGAATTTCTCCGCAGGTTAACACGAAATCTCCTAGCGAGATTTCGCGCGTGGCCAAATGCTGACGCACGCGCTCGTCCACCCCTTCGTAGTGGCCGCACACGATCGCGAGTTGGTCGAGCTGCGCTAGCTCCTTCAACATGCTCTGCTGCATGGGCTCCCCTTGCGGAGTCATAAGGATAACTTCGCGCGCGGGCAGTTGCGGCAGCGATTCCACTGCCGCAAACAGCGGTTCGGGTTTGAGCAACATGCCAGCTCCACCGCCATAGCATTCGTCATCGACGCGCCGATGTTTGTCGGTGGCAAAATCGCGCGGGTTGGTGCAAGTAACCGTAGCAATGTTGGCTGCGATCGCTTTGCCCAACAGGCTGCTGCGCAGCGGTGAAGTGAAGAAGTCGGGAAATAGCGTGATCAGGTCGATGCGGAGAGGCGATCGCGACTCAGGCATTCGTGCGCTCTTCTCGCATACGCTCTAAATCGCGCCGGAGCTCCTGCACGATTTGGGTCAGCTCGCGAATGTCAGCGGCAGAGTCCGCCACATCTACGGGTGACATGGGAGATGCCGTAACCCCTTCGCTAGGAGGGGATTCGGTCTGTGCGGCTACGTCAACCGTGCTCTCGCTGGCGGGCGTTTGGGCAGAGTTGACAACACTATCCACGTACTTCCGCGCTTCCACTTCAGTCACTTCGCCCTTAGCGGCCAAACGCTCGGCGAGGTCGTTAAATTCCATCGACAGCAAGCCCGAATTCTCTTCGCGCTTTTGCTCGTCCTGAATGGATTCCACCACGCTGGCGGCGGCTCCCACTGCAATGCGGCGAGCGCGATCGAACATCGCGCCCAAGTCTTCAGTTGGCTTCGATTCGCTCATCAGAACACTCTTGCGTGCTGCTTTTTCATCATATCTGGAGAGTTATGACCTGATGAGAACCATTGAGATCGGTACACTCGAAGATGAACGAATATGAATCGGAGATCGCGATCGTGGTTGCAGTAGCTCAGGCTCGTCCCAGCGAACGAGCGGAATTTATTCGCAAGACTTATCAGCATCTCGCCGGAGCCGTTGGCGCGTTTGCTCTCCTGGAATACT
>JBCBTL010000293.1:0-4420 GCA_039818705.1 Cyanobacteria bacterium J06639_1 | reverse complement strand
AATAACCTCTTGCCTGAGCCTGGAACCCCAGAGTTGGTCTACTGCATTCCAGATGTCGTAGGAGTCGGACACCACGGCAACGAGGCTACCGGGTTTGGCGAATTGAGTCAGCATGTTGCGGTAGGCAGCTTCTTCCCCTTCGCGCAGCCACGCGGTCATGGTGGAATGTTCGGCAGCGGGAATCGAGAATCCAGCCATGTCGCCGTTGTAGTAGTGGTTTGCATAGCGCACGCCCTGCACGGTATCGCTTCCCAAAAAATTTACTAGGTGAGCCATGCCGCCGATACCCGAAGATTCGCAGCTCGACACGCCGCGCGCGCCGAAGTCGTGGAGTTTGAAACCGATTTCCGCATCGGGATCGTCCGCCGTTTTGACGAGATAGTCGTAAATAGTTCGGCGCAGGAAGTGGCCTTGCGTCGCAACGGTGACGGGATACCAAACCCGCATGAGCAAGGTTTCAAGCCAGGAAACCACCCAAAAAACTTGCGGATCGGTGGATTCAACCGTCATCACGACGTTGTGATTCGGCACGATCGCCCCTTCCATCACCGCTCGAATCCGAATCGGCAGTTTGCCGCCCAGCTCCCGAACGATGTAGTTCCAACCTTTATCGTTAAACGGCTCGCCGTGGGCTGTAAAAAAGGACTGGGCTTCGTCTACCATCCACTGTTCGACTGGATTCGTTAGGTATTTTTTGAGGACGTACTGAAGACCGAAAAAGAGAGTAGCTGGATAGGTGCCGCCACGACTTTCCACGTAGGAAAACATGCTCGTCGTTTCGGGTGGGTATTGGAGCCAATGGCTCGCTTTGTAAGAGTCAGTGTCGAGGAGAAGGTTGTAGCTGAGTGTGTTATTCATGAGTTCAGTTGCGCTCCGCAACAACGTGTTTGCAGGCAATTTCGGTCTATCCAAAATTGCGGTTATATTCGGCTGATGAAGTGCCGAATAATCTGAAAGTGGTCTTCGTAAAACCGATCTTCGTGGGCGTACAAATCGGCTAACGACATCCACCAAGCTTTGCTCGCATCATCCCCACCCCGCACGCGCGGCAGTTCGCCGGGGGGAAGCTGCATGAAATAGGCGTGGGTGAGGGTGCGGCCCCGGAGCGATCGCCCCGGATCGTCAAACAAATGACTATCTACGATCGAGCCTTTGAGCACGGGCTTGGGCACTTTGAGACCCGTCTCCTCTTTTAGCTCCCGCAGCATCCCTGCCAGCGTGGTTTCATCCTGCTGTAAAAAACCGCCGGGGAGGGCGATAAGGCCGCGTCCGGGACGAGCTTTCCGCCGGACGACCAATACGTGACCGGACTGAGCGACGACGGCATCAACCGTGACAAAGGTGGGAGGATAGGGAGCCGCAGCCCAAGCCTGACGGTAGTTCTGAACGAACTGATATTCGTCAACGAGTTCGCGAAACAGAGGCGTATCTCTGAATTCCCGAAGAAAACTCCGTGTCCCCGGAGGAATTTTGTCAGCGTACTTCGACTCGTCCGCAAGGCCGAAGTACGCGTCGCGAATGTCAGTGGCGTTGATGTCGGAAAGCGATCGCGCCGGAATGAAATCCCACTGAGGAAATTGTTTCAAGTAATAAGAACTGCTGTCTTTCTCGTAGCCGATGATGGCAACGCGATCGCTCTCACCGGCCAGCTCGAACACCTTTTGCTGGATGTCCGTCAGCCAAAGGTTGTCGCTGTAAAGGCGATCGCGAATGTAAACAAATTCGAGGCGATCGCCGGGAACGCAAGCACGAATGGTGCCCTCGCGCTCGGCTGCCGTCCAAGGATTTTTAACGTTGGGGGCGACAGAGTAGCTGCCGATGGCAACGACCACCTTCTCGGAAATTTCCAGCGCTTGCCGAATAGTATCGTAGTGGCCGAGATGAAACGGCTGAAACCTACCGATGTAAACGCAGTAGGCGTACGCATATGTAGTTGTTGACATGTCCAGAATCCCTGGATGAGTTAGACCTTCTCTCCGAAGGTGACTTTATTATTGCCATCAACTCGAAAAACGGGGATGTGCAATGTAGCAGGGTCGCTCTGCTAGTGCGTGGCAAACGCTGGCACGAACTTCGAGCCAAGTGCGTTAAGAAATGGCTAGCTGATCCTGAATGCGATCGAGCAGATCTCGAAATCGAAACGGCTTCGTAACGTAGTCGTTGGCTCCTGTCTGAAACCCAGACGCGCGTATTTCCGGCTCGTCGCGAGCCGTAACGATGATGACCGGCTTGTTAAAGCCGCGATCGCGAGCTGTTGCCAACACTTCCAACCCGTCAACATCGGGCAGCCCTAAATCCAGCAAACACAAATCGAAATCATCATCGGCCAGCAAATTCATGGCCGCCCTGCCTTCGCTAGCGATCGCCGTTTCGAAGCCATTTTTGTGTAGACCCCGTTGCAGCAAGGCGGCGATGCGGAACTCATCTTCTACGATGAGAATCTTGGTCATGATCATGCCTACGCCCACAAGCTCGAAATGTGCGCGGCTATGAGAGCGCGCGCAGCTCGGATATCATTCGTATCTGCATGATACCAGTGTTGCTAGATTTTCATCTGTGCGTGAGAACTAAATTTGACGCACAAAGTAAATATTAACTCTTGCGTTCTTTTATGAAAATCGGAATGGTTAAATCACTCGGTTCGAGTTCGGGCTGCAGTAATGGCAATTCCAGCGTAAACGTAGAGCCGCGCCCTACCTGGCTGGACAGTTCCACCAACCCGCCGTGAGCTTCCGCGATCGCTTTCACGATCGCCAGCCCCAAGCCCGCTCCCTCTGAGGCTCGTCGCTTGCCGGTGGCGCGCGCGAATCGCTGAAAAATACGCTGCTGCTGTTCGGCAGGAATGCCAGAACCGCTGTCGCTCACCCACCACTGCACCACACCTGCTGTGACGCGCGCGCCAAGCTCGATCGTGTCTCCTATATCAGTATGCTGAACCGCATTCTCAGCTAAATTCATCACTGCTCCGGTGATGCGCTGGCGATCGCCGACGATCGTGCCAGTGCCTCGGTTGTGCAATTGCCAGTTGCGATCGCCCAGCACGATCGCTTTGGCGAATAATTGCTCGGTAAATTCCTCGATATCGATAGAGTTGTGCTGTAAAAAATCGGGGCGTTCCGACCGCGCCAGCAAAATCATGTCGTTGACGAAGCGCGTCATCCGATCGAGTTCGTCGATGACGAGTTCGAGCGTCTCCTGCTGCTCCTCCGGGTCATCCCCCATCAGTTCTAAATGTCCGCGAATGACCGTGATGGGAGTGCGAAATTCGTGGCCGGCATCGTTGATGAACTGGCGCTGGGTTTCAAACGTTGTTTCTAAGCGATCGAGCATGGCATTGAAACGGTTGCCCAGCTCGGCTAGCTCGCCCGACCCTTCTACCGCTAGCCGTTCCGACAAATTGGTATCGCCAATGTCTCGCACCGTTAGCGCCAACGCCTGCACCGGCTCTAGCACGCGTCCTGTAGCTACCCATGCAAGCCCGAATGCCACCAGCATCATCGACCCTGCTACGCCCAGAAAGACCGTTACGGCATCGTTGGCTTCCGCTTGTTCTCCCGCAGTCGTGTGAGCGGCCACCAAAACTCCCCGCCGCTGCTCGTCCACCTGCAAGGGGTTGATGATGTAGATTATGTTGCCGATGTCGCGATCGCCTGTGGCAATGCTCCCTGACTCGACTTCATTCACTTGTAGCCATTGGCGTACCGTCGGCGAACCAGGCCGCAACCCATCGGGGAGCGATGAGGGCGCTGAGCGATAGTAGCCGTCGTTCAATAAAACTAGGAGAAAGTTATCGTCTTCAGGGCGAAAGCCGAGGAAAAATTCTTCGGCAAACTCGACAACGCTTTCGTCGTCGTGTTCGCCAGACGCTTCCCACGCATCAAATGCCGCTTCAAAACTCTCGACATCCTCCTGCAAATCCTCGCGCACGCGGCGATCGGTGCGCAGCACGATGAGATGATTGAAAATCGGCACGGATAGCGCGACGAAGGCGATCGCGTAGATCGCATACCACACTAAAATCCGCGTCCGCGTCGCCCACAGTACGCCGCGAGGGGAAGTCAGTGACTCCTGATTTGACTGGGTAACCGACTGAAAGACCTGAGGAAGTTTCACGCCTGCCACCGATGCGATGTGCTCTCAAAGAGATGTGCTTTCAAAGTATGCCTGAACTCGTCAATTCTTTTTGAGCCGGTAACCCAATCCACGCACGGTTTCGATCCACTCGCTGCCTAGTTTCCGCCGCAAGTTACGCACGTAAACATCCACCACATTCGAGCCTGGTTCGTAGTCGTAACCCCACACGCGATCGAGGAGTTGCTGCCGACTGAGCACTTGCCCGACGTGCCGCACGAAGGCCTCAGCTAACGAAAATTCGCGAGCGGAAAGGTCGATTTCGCGATCGCCCGCCGTCACCCGCCGC
>JBCBTL010000292.1:0-4426 GCA_039818705.1 Cyanobacteria bacterium J06639_1 | reverse complement strand
ATCGAACGGCAAAGCCTTCATCACGGGGAGCGGCGGCTACCATCAGCTCGACGAGTTCCCCCGCGTGGGAATTAGCGCTAGCGCTGGCGGTGAACTGCGTGTGGATTGCCGCTGCCGTGAGTGGCGTGACGAAATTACTGCCCGTCAGGGTCGAGCAAGTGACTCGACTGGAGCAAGCGGAAGAGAAAGTGGCTACGCTGCAAGGCCGCGTCTCGCAACTGCAAGCAGAAGTCGAGCGCGGTCTCGATGCCTCGCAAGCGGAAGCGGAAATTGCGGCGAGGCTCTATCACATCCCGCCCGAGCGGATGCAGGTGCAGCTCATTCCCGAACTCCCGATGGCCGCGCCGTCTGAAGATTCGTCGTCGCCGAGTACGCCGCTGCTGCTGCCCGAAGTGGATTCCAATCACGTGGCGCAGAACGCCAGTTCGGAAGCGATCGCCTCTTCAGACCCACTCTCCGAAAGCCGCTCGCAGCCTGCTAAGCCCTCGCTCGCGCAGCGCTGGCAGCGGGTTTTGCTGGGGCGGCGCTAGTCCTCGGGCTGGCTGGAGAGCGTTGGAGGATTTGCCGCGATCGCCTCATCCAACACCCGTAACACTTCAGCGGCGGCACGGGCGATCGCGCCGGGTTTGCCCAATGCCGTCCGCATTTGGGCGTAGTCCTGCTGAAGCTGACGCTGGCGATCGCGATCGGTCAGTAACGGCAGTGCCTCTCGCACGATGCGATCGGGGTTTGCCTCTTCTTGCAAGAGTTCTGGCACGATCCCCCGCATCTGCACGAGGTTGGGGGGCGACATGAAGGGAATGGAAAACCCCAAGATCTTGCGAGCAACCCACGCCGTCAGCCAATTCACCCGGTACACCACCACCTGTGGCACGCCGAGAATGGCCGCTTCGAGATTCACCGTGCCCGACTTCGCTAAAATTAAGTCCGCAGCGGCGATCGCCACCCGCGCGTCCCCCCGCCAAAACTCAATATCGACCCCAATGCGGCGGGCGATGCGGGCGATCTCAGCCTCGAACTGAGGGCGCGATAAAGGAACCCAGATGGTCAGGTGGGGAACCTGCTGCTGAAGCTGACGCGCGGCTTGCAGCAGCACGGGGGCGATCGTGCGGAGTTCTTGCGATCGCGAGGCGGGCATCACCATCACCGCGCGGGCATCGGGGGATAGCTTGAATTGCTTGCGAGCGTCCTCGCGACTGGGAGCCGATTGCAAAATATCGACTAACGGATGACCGACCCAGCGCACGTTGGCCCCTGCCGCTGCGTAGTAGCGTTCTTCCTCTGGAAAAATCGACAGCATCAATCGCGTAAAGCTGACGAGCTGCTGAGTCATTTGGTCGTTAAGATGCCAGACCCACTCTTGTGGTGCGATGTAATAGACCGCCGGAATGCCCTGCTGCTGCATCAGCCGACCCACGCGGGCGTTCACGCCGATGTAGTCCACCAAAATAACCAGATCGGGGCGATCGCGCTGCAGCCAGCGCCGAATCTGCCACATCAGTCTCAGCGTGGGCAGTACGAACGGTAAGGCCTCCACCAAACCCACCGCGCTCATGCCCGTCGTCTCGTGCAGGAGGGTTGCTCCTGCCGCCGCCATGCGTTCTCCCCCCAGAGCGGTCACTCGCAAATCGGGGCGCTGCTCCTTGAGGACGCGAATCAGGTGGCTCGCTTGCAAATCTCCCGAAACTTCCCCGGTGCTAACGAAGATGTGGGGCATGGGTTAAGCGTCATGAGGATTAGACTGCGAGCGACTGGGGAGGGGGCCGCGTCTGCCTTTCTCGTGCAACGAGCGATCGAGAAACGTCACCAACGCATTCACATAAGGATCGTCAGGTTGAGATGACAACTCTTTGAGCGCCTTCTCCATTGGCATTTCGGAGCGATAGAGCAAGCGATACGCCTCTTTCAGACGTTTGAGCGTGGATTCCGTCGATTTCAGTCCCGCTCGCTTCAATCCGACCAAATTCAACCCCCGAATACGTCCGGGATTGCCCTCGACCATCGTGAACGGAGGGACATCGCGATCGAGGCGAGCCATGCCCCCCACCATCGCCAAACTGCCGATGTGGGTGAATTGATGCACCCCCACCAATCCGCTGATGCGCGCCCGCGACTCCACCCGCACGTATCCGGCCAACGCCACCGAGTTCGCGATCACGATTTCGTTTTCCAGCACGCAGTTGTGAGCGACGTGGGAATAGGCCATCAGCAAATTATCGTTACCGACGCGGGTTTCTTCCCCCTCTTCAGTGGCGCGATTGATGGTGACGCATTCGCGGATGCTGTTGCGATCGCCGATCGTCACCCGACTGGCCGCGCCGTCGTATTTCAAATCTTGCGGCTCGAACCCGATCGCGGCTCCAGGGAAAAAGAGGTTGTCTTCGCCGATCTGCGTCCAGCCCGCGATCGCCACGTGGGGATAGAGCTTCGTGCCCGCGCCGATGGTGACGTGTTCGCCAACGGAGCAAAACGCGCCAACCTCAACGGAGGGATGCAGTTGGGCGCGCGGGTGGACGACCGCGCTGGGATGAATGCGTGGAGATGAAGGGGTCTCGGCCATAGCCATCTATCCTATCGAGGCTGTTCCAAGTGGCACGCGGTCGCGAACCGTCAATCCACCAGCGAAAACATCAGCTCTCCCGACGCGACCAGTTGACCGTTAACATCAGCGCGCGCCATCATCTTGCCGATGCGCTGCCGCTTGATAGACAGCAGTTGAGCGCTCAAAAACAAGCGATCGCCTGGCACAACCGGTCGCCGAAAGCGAACGCTGTCAATCCCTGCAAACAATGCTAGCCGCCCTGCGGCTCCTGGCATCTTCATCAGCACGATTCCGCCCACCTGCGCCATCGCTTCGACGATCAAAACCCCCGGCATAATCGGTCGTCCGGGAAAATGCCCCTGAAAAAAGGATTCGTTCACCGTGACGTTTTTATAGCCGACAATCCGTTGTTCTGGCTCGAACTCCACGATCCGATCGACCAGTAAAAAGGGGTAGCGATGGGGCAATAATTCCTGAATTTGGGCGATGTCGAAAACAGGATCGCGATCGCCCATAGCCGGATCGGGGGCGGGGAGGTCGGTACGAGGGTTGGTAGCAGTCACGGGAGCCGGGGTGTGAGTATTGGGACGGGCGATCGCGAGCGGACTCGCCATCTATCAAGCTAGAGCGTACACCGGATTGACCCCAAAACCCTCCGTTTGCAGGATTTAGCCGAGCTGGTCGAGCAGCTCGCGGGCGAATCGAGCGTGTAACGTGTGACCGGCTTTGTAGGCAATGAAATGTCCCTGCCACGTTACGCCCGTCAAACTCAAATCCCCCAGCAAATCCAGCAGTTTGTGGCGGACGGGTTCGTTGGCAAATCGCAGGGGGGTAAGCCAAGTTTCTTCCGTACAAACGATCGCGTTATCCAGACTCCCTCCTTTAATCAGTCCGTGCTGGCGAGCGAGTTCGGCATCGCGCTCTCGCGTAAAGGTGCGAGCGGGGGCAACGTCGGTCCGAAACGTCTCGGGCGAGGCCGACCAGCTAAACCACTGCTCCCCGATGGGGGAGTTCGCAAAGTCAATGCCATAGGTGTAGCGAGTTGCCGGGGCAGGGACAACGCTGACAAAGGCATCCCCTTCCCACACTGCAACGGGGCGATCGACCGGACAGATGCGCTTGGGTTCGGCTTGGGGTTTCGTGCCGACTGCGGCGATCGCCTCTACGAAATCCCGTGCCGAACCATCCATGATGGGTACTTCCGCGCCGTCCAGCTCGATGCGGCAGTTGTCGATTCCCAACCCCGTTAGCGCTGCCACCAGATGTTCGATCGTGCGCACGGACGCCCCAGAGGGCGTTTGCAGCAGCGTCGAAAGCTGCGCGGGAGTTGTTGCATCTGCCCGCGCGGGGATTTCGGGGCGGTCTGCCAAATCCACCCGCACGAAGACACGCCCCGTGTTGACTTCAGCCGGGTGCAATCGGCACGTGACGCGATCGCCGCTGTGCAGGCCGATTCCGGTCACCTCGACCCCACTCGCGAGGGTGAGCTGACTGGAATGCCCTGCCATCTCTGCAGACGTGCGTTCGGTTGAAATCGTCGAAACCACGGCGATCGCCTCTTGGGGCTACAGATTGTTTCTACTTTACCTAGCAAAAAATGAGAGCGATCGCGATCGCAGTTCGAGCCGCCAACCAATAAAAAACGTCTGCCGAACAGTGCAGAACTGCCTTCGCCTGCGAAAGCGCGTATAGTGTTGACAACTCACAAAGTTTGCGTTTGAGACAAGTTACTTTTGCAACAAGAGGGTTACGGTCGATGCGAGCGCTACTCATTTATCCACTGTTTCCCAAGACATTTTGGTCTTACGAAAAGATTCTCGAACTCGTCAACCGCAAAGTCTTGCTACCTCCCCTCGGCTTGGTTACAGTAGCCGCTATTCTGCC
>JBCBTL010000291.1:0-4435 GCA_039818705.1 Cyanobacteria bacterium J06639_1 | reverse complement strand
GTTGGTGTGGGGCGCGACCGATCGCGATCGCCGCATTGATTTCGACATTCGTACGGCACTGGACGACGCTCCGGTGGCGTTAGTCGGCGCATATCAGATTCCCGATCGCCTCATTCGGCTCGCGGTGGACGGCACGGATTTACCGGCGGGGCTGTTACCCAGCATCGTGCCGAATCTGCCGCTGGAGGTGACGGCGGGCGAGGCCGATGTCGAGCTGCGCCTGAGTTGGCAGCCCCAGCAGCCGTTGGAGATGGACGGGACGGTCGTGGCGGAGGGAGCCGCGATCGCTCTCTCCACCGCTCCGGTCGAACTCAACGACCTTGCCTCCACGATTTACTTGAAAGATCGCCTAGTGCGCTTCGAAAACGCCAGCGGTGCCTTTCGAGAGATTCCTTTTGCAGCGGCGGGCACGATTAACTGGTCGGGAGAGGCGATCGCTCCCGACGCTCCCGCAGATGACTTGCCTGCGGATGAAGCCGACGCGATCGTCCCCGCTGGATTTCAGTTAGACGCTCAGGTCGAACGCGAGACGGTCAGCGATCTGCTCGAACGCTTCGACATCACGCTGCCGTTTTCGGTCGCCAGCGAGGCCACTGTTGACGTAGCGATCGCTGGCCCCCTGACGCAACCGCAGGTGACGGGCAACCTGCAAGGCTTGACCCCCCTAGTCGTCGATGAGGTCGCCACACTGAGCGCCTACTCGGGAACGTTCGCGATTGAAGGAACGACCGTCGCGATTGACAACGTGCGCGGCAGTTTGGCGGCTGGCAGCGCGGGCACGGTGAGCGGTACGGGCGCGGTCAACTTGCAGGAAACTGCAGCCTCACAGGCGCAATTCCAGCTCGACATTGCTGGAGCCGATGCCAATGCCCTCGTGGCTGCCTACGGAGGCGACTTGCCCAAGTCGGGAGGAACGCTGGCCGCTGATGTCACCGTCGAAATCGCGCGAGGAGTCCCGCTTATCGCCGCTAATTGGCAGCTCTCGGGGGGTGACATCGCCGGGCGAGGTCAATTGGGCTATCGCCGGGGTGAAATCAATATCTCAAACGCGCAGCTCGCCCTCGGCGGCGGCACGGCAACGGGCTCCGCAGTGTCACCGGCGCCGGGGCGGGGAGGCGATCGCCAATTCCGAGCCGACATTCTCGCCCGCGATATCGACACCAGCTTCTTCGTCCCCAACAACTCGGGTTCGATTAGCGCGGACTTGACTGCATCCGGGAGTACGGCGGATTTCGGTCTGGACGCTCTGCGAGCAGAAGGTCGCGTCGATCTCCCGGCTGGCATCGCGGAGGTGCCCGGCCCGATCGCCGCGCAAATCGTTTGGGACGGGCGAGCAGTCTCTATTTCGGATGGAACCATCCTCGATCGCGCTCGCATCAACGGTCGCATTCCCTTCGATGTCAAACGCCAAACCATCGGCGCTCTCGACTTGGGAGTCACGGTCGATCGCTTGCCCCTCAGCGACATTCCGCAACTGCCCGCCGACATTCCCGTCGCGGGGACGATCAGTTTGAACGGTCGCGTTACCGGCACTCCCAACGATCTGCAACTAGACAGCCAGCTCGACTTAGACCGGTTCGATGCCGCCGGATTTCAATTTGCGTCCTTGCAGGGGCCATTGCGCTGGCAGCCGGATGCTGATGGAGTGACGGTCGATCTGCGCGATCCGAATGCAACTGAAACAGTGGGCGATCGCATTGCCGTCCAGCTCGATACCACCTACACGCCGCTCTCTTTCGAAGTGCGTCAGGAACAGATTGAAGCGATCGGGCAGCGCCTCGCTGACAATCCCGATGAATTTCAGGTGCAGCTTCTCAACGTGCCGCTGGAGTTGGCCAGCGCGATCGTACCCGGAGAGATGTCGGGCATTTTGAACGGCGATCTCCGGGTCAATCTCGCCAATCGCTCCGCGAGTGGCTCTGCCCGAGCGGACGAGTTGAGCTGGGAAGGACTAGAGCTCGAACAGTTCCAAACGGACTTCGGCTTCGCAGACGGTCGCTTCACGGTAGACGGGGGTGAGATTTTACTGGCGAACAGTCTCTATCAGTTCGATGGCACCCTCGTTTTGCCGGGAGATATTCCACTGTCGCTCGACCTGCGAATCAAAACCGAAAATGCCGCCCTGCAAGACCTCTTTCAGACCTTGCAACTGAGGCAGTGGAGCGATCTAAGCCGTCCCCCGCTTTCGCCCCTGCCCACTACCGCAGCCGATTTAGATGTTAGGCCGCTGAGCGTCCTGCCGCGATCGCTTTACGAGCGTCTCGAAGCCTACAGTTCGGTCTTAGCCATCCAGCGCACTCGCAAAGGCAGCAAACGCCGCGCTCAGATCCCCGAACTGGATACCTTCCAGGGGGACTTCGATGCCGAAGTCCAAATTAGCGGAGCCCTCGACAATCTTGCCGCAGGATTCTCGCTAGACGGGCGAAATTGGACGCTCGATCCTTACCAATTGGACACAGTATCTCTGCGGGGGGCGCTCAAAAACGGCGAACTCAGCCTGGCTTCGTTGGAAGCGACTCAAGGCGATCGCTCGGGTTCGTTTGTCGGCACCCTCGGACTCCAGCGTCAAGAAGGTCAGCTCGCGATCGATAAATTTCCGATTGAAATTCTGAGTCGCTTGCTACCTAACGTGCCTGATTTCAGCGGCGATCTCGATGCCAGTGCGGTCATCGGCGGCAATCTTCGCGATCCCCAAGCGCGCGGCACAGTCCAACTGGTAGATGCCTTCCTCAACGGCGAACCCCTCGAAGAGGTGAGCGGAGAATTTGACTACGGTCGCGGCCGTTTGGAGGTCGATGGCACGCTCTTGGCAACCGGAGACGAGCCGCTTTCCATTCAGGGCAATATTCCCTATCGCTTTCCATTCGCGACTGTGGCAGCTCCCAGCGATCGCCTCGACCTCACTGTCAACGTCCAAAATGAAGGGTTGAAGCTGCTGGATATTTTCACAGACGTAGCGCGCTGGGAAAGCGGTACGGGACTTCTCGACATCGCGATCGGGGGCACGCTGCAAGAGCCGACCGTTCGGGGCAACTTTAGGGTTGCAGACGGCGTCGTTAGCGCACCGGTTCTCCCCGAACCCATTCAGCAGTTGGCCGGTACGGTAACGTTCGACCTCGATCGCCTCAACGTCGAGTCCTTAACCGGATCGTTCAGCGAGGGACAACTGGTCGCAACCGGTCAACTCCCCATCAACCCGCGAGGGGCAAGCGACGATGCGTTTCCCCTGACCGTAACGCTCGACGATCTCAGCTTGACGCTACCTGACAAGCTGTATTCGGGCGCTGTGAATGGGGAGGCGATCGTCACGGGAACAGCCTTGCAGCCTCAGTTGGGCGGTCGCATCGAACTCAGCAACGGCAGTATCGACGTTGGCGCGAGAAGTGGGAATGCTGCTCAGACAGGCGATAGCCCACTCGTCCTGCAAGATCTCAGCCTCGTTCTCGGGAAAAGCATTTCGGTCAAGCAGGGACTGCTCTTTTCGTTTGCAGCGGTGGGCGATTTAGATATCGGTGGCAGTCTCAGCGACCTCCAGCCGGAGGGCACGATTCGGCTCGATCGCGGGCGGCTCAATCTCGGCGTAGCCAGTTTTCGCCTCGATCGCTCGCGTCCCAATACCGCCGTTTTCTCCCCCGAGTGGGGGCTCGATCCGTTACTAGACGTACGCGTCTTCACGCAAGCGACAGAGGTTTCCGCCACCCCTAACAGTCCGACCGTCTTCGATACCAATCCCAGCCAGTTCGGCGGCCAACAGAACATCCGCATTCAGGCCACCGTGCGCGGTCGCGCCAGCGAACTGAATACCAGCACCACGACCTCCCGCATCGTCGAACTCAGCAGTTCCCCAGCCCGAACGGAAGAAGAAATCGTCGCGCTCTTGGGTGCGAACGCCCTCGGCAGCGTCGGCGATGCCACGCTAACCGGGTTTGCCCTCTCTGCGCTGCAATTCTCGATTCAAGACTCCCTCGGCGACTTCTTCGGTCTCGACGAACTAAGAATCAACTCCTTTGCCAATCCAGATGGTTCCGACTTCGGCCTCGGCCTCGAAGCCGCCAAGGATATCACCCGCGATTTGTCGCTTTCGGTGCAGCGTACCCTCTCCGACCCCGATGAAGACACCCGCTACAATGTGCGCTATCGCATCAACGACAGCCTGCTATTGCGGACTGGCAGCGATTTCCAGGAAAACAGTCAAGGCTCGATCGAATTCGAGACCCGATTCTAAGCCCATTCATCGCCACAGATCGGTCGCGGATCGCTCGTCAAAGACTCTTAAATGTTGCTAACAATAGTGAATAGATGGGGCACGCTTTCAATAGGCTTGCGCTTCACTCTGGCTTCATACAGCATAGTTCGCGGCTGTCGGTGGTAGAAGCCAGTCAACGAGCAAAAAGTCGCCCACAACCCACCCTTCTCCGTTTCACTCATGTCCGAT
>JBCBTL010000290.1:0-4445 GCA_039818705.1 Cyanobacteria bacterium J06639_1 | reverse complement strand
CCGCAAACACGATGTTGATGAATACCCCCGGCGACTGCGACCACACGACCCGGATGGGTTCGGAAAACAGTCCGCCGGATAAGAATGAGTCTGCGCCTAAGGTCGAACTGGCGATCGCCCCCAACACTTGCGGCCCCAACACGAGCGCTAAAAAGCCCGCGACGATCGATTCGGGCAAAAATAACCGCTGAATCCAGCCCGTTTTCTGCTTAATAAATCGACCCGCTAATATCAATAAGCTCACCATCACGAAGGCGAAAAATACGTCTCGCAATGAAAACATGGGAAGACACCTCCCGTCACAAAAATTTACCGGGCGATCGCTCGTGAAGCCCAGCAAAAGCCCTGCGGAACGCAATTTCGCACTGAAAACCCTAGAAAAGATCGGGCGAGAGAAACGATCGCGAGTGCGTCAGCGATCGCATTATCCCGTGTAGGCGAAATCACACTGTATTTAACGCCACAAATACTTCATGATTTGCGTATTTTTAGACTGAAAAAGCTAAAAATAAGACATTCTGCGTCCGTGCGATCTCTCTGTTAACCTCAAAAATAACGAATTCGCATCCGTCTTTGTGAAGATTTTTCTTCGATGCTGGTGGCGAGTCAGGCCGCGATCGCGGTTTTACAAATCAATACTTTGCAGCAGATTCAGATGTTGAGAAACCGGAGCGAGGGTGTTGGCGGCGATCGCTCCACTCGCCGCCACCGCAGGTAAACCAATCCCAGGAAACGTCGAATCACCGCAGCATAGTAGTCCGTCGATGGGAGTTTTGGGGCCGGGAAAGAGGGCTTCTCCAGCGCGAATGGCAGGGCCGTAGGAACCGCGATCGCGTCTTAGAAATCGCTCGTGGGTGAGGGGCGTGCCGGTTAGGACGAGTTCGGCACGATCGCGCACGTCAGGAATGAATCGTTCGAGGGCTTTCCACATCACCTGCGATCGCGCTTGTTTGAGTTCGGCGTATGCGGGGCTGCGGCGATCGAGATGTTCCCAGAGATCGTAAGGCTCGTTGCCGGGGGTGTAAACGTGGATGGCGTGTTTGCCGGGGGGCGCGAGGGACGGATCGAGGACGGAGGGAATTGAGATGAGGACGACGTTTTGCGGTGCGGTTACGCCTGCGTTCCAGTCGTTGACGACGGCGTAATGACAGGCGAGGTCGTCGGGTAAGTCGGTCGCGTCGATGCCTAGATGCAGGTGCATGAAGCTGTGACAGGCGGGGGTGGCTTGGCGTTGGACGCGATCGCCTGTCTTCAGTGCCCCTTCCGGCAGCAGTTTGAGGGTGTCCCACACGGAGGCGTTGGAGATGACGGCTTGCCGCGCTTTGATGGCGTGGCCGTTGCGGAGGCGAATGCCCGTCGCCCGGTTTTTCTCGATGAGGACGCGATCGACGTGTGCGCCTAGATGCAAGCTGCCGCCGAATTTTTGCAAGCCCCGCACTAGGGCATCCGCGATCGCTCCCGTGCCGCCGATGGGGTAGTTCAGTTTGACGTTAGGGCGATACCACTCGGCGAACATGAAGGCCATTTCTGCGGTGCTCGTACCGTCGGCGGGGAGGCCGGAGAGCAGGAAGCAGAGCAGGTCGAGCCAGTTGCGGATGAAGGGGTCTTGGATGTGGGCGATCGCGTTTGAAAACGCTCCCGTTAGCGTGCCGATGCGACTGAAATGAGGGAAAAGTTTCGGGGCGTAGCGTCCGGCGGTGGCGATCGCGCCCCAGTCGAAGCGCAGGGAGAGGGGAGGGATGGCGATCGCGGCCTCTTTGAGCGGAGCCATTTGGTCTTGTAAATCCCGCCATTCGGCGACGGCGCGATCGCCGCTGATGTTTCGCAAGACTTCGCAGAAGGGGTCGGCTCCGACGGCGATATCGTAGCGGCCTTCGGGAAACCAGCAGCCCCAGGTGTCGTAGGTGGCACAGGGCACGTCTTCGGCGATCGCGTCCAGCACCTGTTTGAGGGGATGGGGGGAGGGGGAGTAGGACAGGCCGGAGTGGAGGGAGGGGCCGGAGTCGAAGATGTAGCCGTCGCGCTCGAAGGCGTGGGCGGCTCCGCCGGGGAGGGTGTGGCTTTCGCAGACGGCGACTTCGAAGCCGTAGCGCGCGAGCAGGGCGGCGCAGCAGAGACCGCCGATGCCGCTGCCGATGACGACGATATCGGTTTCGGTGGGGAGAGTTGCGATCGCGGCCATGATTTGCGCTGGGTCTATTCGGGTCGGGTGGGCGGATCGTCTTCCATCGGCACGAGGAAGCAGCCGCTGATTTTCCAGGAGCGATCGCTTTGGCGCTCCATTAGGTACAGAGCCGTAATCAGATGGCCGTGGCGATCGTGGAGCATGACGGTTTGGGCGGGGGTGTCTTCGATGTGGGTGAGGTCGCCGAACAGCACCGATCGCGGTCGGTATACCGGGTCGTAGGCGGCTCTGACCATGTACATGAAGTTAGCTGCCGTGCCCATCTTGGCGCGGATGTCGGGGCTGGCGTAGGAGAAAGCGCGATCGCCGTCGTCTTGTTGAAAGGCTTCGAGCTGGGCGGTGACGGTGGCGCGAATGGCGGCGCGGTCGGCGTTGGTGAGGGAGAGGGTCACGGTTCGAGCTTCGCGATTCACACTTTGTAGGATAGTGCCGTTCGGATGGGATGAGGGCGATCGCTTCGACTACGGCTCTGAAATCATTCCGGCGCTCTGGGGGTTGAAGCCGCTGGGGAACTGGGTTTCTGCATTAAACCGAGCGTCCGTGAGGGTGGCGCCGCTGAGGTTGGCGGTGCTCAGGTTCGCACTTCTGAGATCGGCGGCGCTCAGGTCGGTGGTGGCAAGCGATACGCCCGAGAAATCAGCGCGGACGAGAATGGCGCGATCGAGCTGGGTGCGCTCGAAGGTGGCGGTGGCGAAGATGGCATCGGTGAGGTTGGCATCGCTCAGGTCGGTGTCGGTGAGGTCGGCATCGCTGAAATCGGCGGCTCGCAGATCGACTCCGGTGAAGATGGCTCCTTGCAGGCCACCTCGGGCAAACGTCGCGCCTCGTAGGGATGCTTCGCGGAAGTCGGCGTTGAAGAGGGTGGCTTCGAGAAAAACGGTCTCGACGGCGGTGACTCCTCGGGCGATCGCCGAGGTGAAATCGCTCTCGGATAAGGTGGCCTGAGTCAGGTTGGCAAAGCTGAGATCGGTTTCGCGCAGTGCCGTTCCGGATAAATCGGTGGCGATCGCCGTCCCGCTCAAGTCGGCTCCCTGAAGTTGACAGTCGTTGCATTCGAGGCGGTTCAGCAAGGCGCTGAGATCGGTCGCATCGGGAGTAGGAGCGGTTGAAGGTTGCGACGACGGGACGGGGACGGGAATGCCCTCGCCGGGGATGACGCGGATGCGGCTGGCGGTGAGGGGAGCGGCGGGGGCAAACAGGCGATTCGCGACGGTTGCGAGAGTGCCGGAGGTGCGGTCTTGCGGGGCGATCGCCAATGCCGCCTGAATCGTCGCGACATCGTTCAAGTCGATCGCGCCTTCCGGTTCGGCAAAGTCGAAATCTGCGGCGATGGGTTCAGGGAAAATCAGGTCGGCGCTGATATCAGAACCTAGCAATGCTGTTGCGGCGGCGGCAAGAGTCTCGCGATCGCCTTCGGGCAAATTTACCGCGGCGAGGGTGAGGGCGACATCGCGAAGTTGGACGCGATCGGTGTCGTCAAAAAAGATGGCGTTGACGCGATCGCTTGACTCAGAAACAGGAGCGATCGCCGATGTCGTCTCACTTCCACAAGCTGCGAGAGTTATGCCCGCAGCAACACCACTCAAAATCCAAAGCTTTCCACGCACGACGGTTCTCCTCTCCTCACACCGAAAGTATTGACTGACTTGCTCAAACTGCGATGAAATCGTTGGCGGTAAGTAGCGTTGCGTCTACGCCCGTTAGAATCGCCAGGATTTCGTTGCTGCCCGTCACTTCGATTTGGGCGCTGCTGTCTGCACTTGATGCGATCGCGATCGCCCCAAAACTTAATCCGCCCCGCAGTTCTAAGACATCTGTTCCGACTTCAAAATCGGCGATCGTGTCGGTGCCTTCTCCATCGACGAGGACGAACGTATCAGCCCCCTCGCCTCCAGTCAGCGCGTCGTCATCCAAACCGCCCGCGAGGGTGTCATTTCCGGCATTTCCGGTCAGTACGTCTTCGCCTCTGCCGCCGTCGAGCAGGTCGTCTCCGCTTCCGGCGAGGAGGCGATCGCCTCCCGAGAATCCCATCAGCGTCACGTTGCCAGAAAAGACTGAGGCATCCAAAAAGTTATCGCTGATGCCGCCGCTGAGTTCGCCTCGTTCGATGCTTTCGAGTGCGTCCGTGCCGCGTCCGGTTAACTGAGTATCGTTCAGCTCGAAGTCCGTGTTTCCGGCAGCTACCACGGTGTCGATGCCGTCGCCGCCTTTGATGTCGTCGTCGTTCGTGCCGCCTCGGAAGCGATCGCCTCCATCCCCA
>JBCBTL010000289.1:0-4452 GCA_039818705.1 Cyanobacteria bacterium J06639_1 | reverse complement strand
CGCCCATCGACTCCTGAACGCGATCGAGGTCGTGCCGAATTTGATTGGTCTCGGCAAACGCTCGCCACATTTCTTCGCGCACGGGCTGTTCGAGTTTGACGTCGAACTCCTGACTTAAATGGGCAATCTTGAGCGAGGCGGGTCGAATGATTTGACCGCTGGTGGGCTCCTCCCGCCCCATGACAATTCGCAACTGAGTGGTTTTACCCGCGCCGTTGACCCCAACGAGGCCGAGGCGATCGCCCGTCTTGACCTCCCAGTTCACGTCCTTGAGTACTTCGCCAGTCGGATAAATTTTGCCGATGCGTTCCAGTCGAAGCATAGGAGTACAACCAAGAGTGAGAGGGGTAAAGGCAGATGAGTCACTGTCATTACGGATTGTAACTGTTTGCTGCCAGAACTCAGGTCGGGGCGATCGCTTTCCTGGCAGGATTGAAGCAACGGAGATGTCCTTCTGCATCTCCCGAAGCTAAGAGCGTCTGAAATTAAGACAAGTTGAGACTATGACTAACGATTGCGATCGCCAGGTTCCCGCGAAATCCGATCGGACGCTATTCATTCGCTCGGCATTGGCATCGGAATTTTCTACGGTGCTCGACCTTCAGGCGGAATCGCTGCGCGGGATCGGGGGTGGATGCTATACGACCGCGCAGGTGGAGTCCCTCGTGAAAGGCCAAGGGCTGCAACGGGAGCGACGCGACGAAGTGTTGTTAGTGGCCGAGCGCGAGGACGGGATCGTCGGGTTTGTGGCGATCGATCCGGTGCATCCGCGATTGAGCGGTCTCTACGTCAGACCCGCTTGCGCGCGGCAAGGCATCGGCACAGCCCTGTTACAGGGGGCAGAGCATCGCGTCCGCAAGCGCCGATCCCGCGTGATGGTAGTTTTGTCATCGATGGTGGCCGTCGAATTTTACCGATCGCGAGGCTATCGCTACATCTCGAAGACGGGCTTTTATTCCAGCAATCGGGTGTGGGTTCCCTGCGTGAGATTCAGAAAGCCCCTGGTAACGCTGGGTGCGTTCGAGCAGTGGTGGGAAGACTGGATGGCTCCATCTCTGGGAAACATCTGGTAACGCGATCGCAGTGAAATACAGTAGCGGGGTCAGCGTGCCAGCGCGTCCATGCGTTCGGCCAATTCGATATCCAAACTCGAAATTCCCCCCGCGTCATGGGTGGTCAGATCGACGCTGACGCGGTTGTAGACGTTAAACCACTCGGGATGGTGCCCCATGGCTTCTGCCGCGATCGCCACGCTGCTCATCCAGCCGAAGGCTTCGATAAAAGACTCGAACTCGAAATCGCGATGGAGCTTGTCGTCGGCGATCGCCCAAGCAGGCAACCCATCTAACCCCTGCTGAATTTCAGCTTCTGTTAACGCAGTCACATCGGCAGCTCGTACGCTCAGAGGGCAGAGCAGAAGGGTACAAGCGATCGCGATCCCTATCCCCAGTCGCACCCATCGGGAGTTCCCGAACCTCACCACTACTCGCATAGACTTATCCTGCCAGTTCGTTCATCTTTACAGCTAAGTCGAAGTCCCGATTTGAGATGCCGCCAGCATCGTGCGTCGTCAAATCGACTGACACGCGATTGTAGACGTTGAACCACTCGGGATGGTGTCCCATCGCTTCCGCCACTAGCGCCACGCTGCTCATCCAACCGAAGGCTCTAATAAATGACTCAAACGTAAAGTCTTTGTGCAGCTTTTCTGCGGTCAGCGTCCAACCGTCCAGCGCCTCCAGGCGAGACTGAACTTCAGCAGCACTCAGCTTTTGCGGGGTCGTCATAGCCTCTCCTTTGCGCGATCGCCCTGATACGGTTTATGCGGGAATTCATTCGTCATGGTGCCCTGAGAACCCTGCAAACGCGTAAAAACCTCTAATAAATGAGAAGCTTTGTCACCGTTTGTCACATTTTCGGTAGGCCAGAGGGGATCGTCTAGTGTGAGGGTGTAGGCGGCTAGGGTACTTGCATCCATGACCGATTTCAACCCGATCGAGCCTCGCACGCACGTTTCTGACGTTAACGTGTCTGCTGATAGCGTGTCTGCTGGTGGGGATGCGTCCGGAATCGGCACGTCCGCAGCTAAAGGCAGTCATGAAATTCAATCTCACTCCGCAGCCGACTGCCCGATCGTTCCCGCACCCGCTCTCAGTCGCGATCTCTCGTCGGTCGGTCAGCTTCCGGCTGCGGGTGCCTTGGCGTTTTTGGGCGCGCCAGCGGATGCGGATGAAGATCGAACGCCCCCTGCTTATCCGGTGTATGCGGTCGTTCACGGGCATTATTACCAGCCACCGCGCGAGAATCCTTACCTAGACGCGATCGCCCCCCAAAGTTCGGCGGCTCCGTTTCAAAACTGGAACGAGCGCATTCTGCACGAGTGCTACCGCCCCAACGCGTTCGCTCGCATTTTCGACGATCGCGGTGGCATCGAACATATCGTCAATAACTTCGAGTTCGTTAGCTTTAATATCGGCCCGACGCTACTGTCGTGGATCGAACGCCACGATGTAGAAGTGTACCAGCGCATCCTTGCTGCCGATCGCCTCAGCGCCCGCCGTCTCAACGGCCATGGCAACGCGATCGCCCAAGTTTACAACCACATCATCCTGCCGCTGGCGAGCGATCGCGACAAGCGCACCCAAATTCGCTGGGGCATCGCCGATTTCAAAGCCCGCTTCCAGCGCGAACCCGAAGGCATGTGGCTGGCGGAAACGGCGATCGACAACGAAACCGTCGCGATTTTGGTTGAAGAAGGCATCCGCTTCATTATCCTCGCGCCGTCGCAAGCCCAACGCTGTCGCCCTCTTAAGTCTGAGGGAAGCAAATGGACGGATGTCAGTCGCGGCGAGATCGATCCCACCCGTGCCTATCGCTGCTTCGTGCGTCCCGAGCTGCAATCGCCCACCCTCAACGATCGCATCGGTCGGCGTGATTTTCTGGATATCTTTTTCTACGATGGGCCGATTTCTGGCGATTTGGGCTTTGGAGATTTGCTCGAAACCAGTCATGCCTTTGCCGAACGGTTTGCCCTTAGTTTGAATGGCGATCGCGATCACGCCCAGCTTTTACACTGTGCCACCGACGGCGAGACCTTCGGCCACCACAAACACGGTAAAGAGCGCACCTTGGCCTACGCTCTGGTTCACGAGTTCCCGGCACGAGGCTGGTTCGTCACCAATTACGCTCATTATTTGAGTCAACATCCGCCCCAGTGGGAAGTGGAGATCAAGCCCCGCACCGCGTGGAGTTGCGCCCACGGCGTTGGGCGTTGGGAGCGCGACTGCGGCTGCGCTAGCAGTATCGGCTACAACCAGCTTTGGCGACAGCCCCTACGACAGGCACTCAACTGGCTGCGCGATCGCCTCGTTGAAATTTACGAGCGCGATGCAGCGGACTATTTCACCGATCCGTGGGCGGCGCGGGATGCCTACATTCAGGTCATTCTCAATCGCACTCCCGAAAGCCTCAAAGCGTTTTTGCAGTACCACCAGCATCACGACCTCAACTCGGCCGAGCGCGTGGACGTGCTGCGGCTGTTGGAAATGCAGCGGCAAAGTCAGCTCATGTTCACCAGTTGCGGCTGGTTTTTCGAGGAGATATCGCGTCCCGAAGGAGTGCAAATTCTCAGCTACGCGGCGCGCGCGATCGATCTGGCTGGTGAAGCGACTGGAGCCGACCTCGAACCCGAATTTTTGCGACTGCTCGCCAAAGCCCCCAGCAATTTGGAGCAGTTCGAGAACGGCGCGGATGTTTATCGCAAGTACGTCCAGCCCGCGCTAGTGACCCCCCATCAGATGGCCGCTCACTACGCCATTAGTTCGCTATTCAATACCTACGCGCGGCAAACCACCCTTTACAGCTACACCGTCGAACAGCTCGACGCAGATGCTACCGAACCGCGCAAGCAGAAAGTGGGCAGTGCCACCCTCGTTACCGGGCGCATCCGCCTGCAGTCCAACACCACGCTCGACAGTTACGACCTGATTTACGCGGCACTGCATCTGGGCGGCTGGGATTTTCACTGCTGCGTCCAGCCTTTTGCGGGCAAACGCCACTACGAAGGCATTCAGCAGCGGTTAGCAGCTAGCTTGCGCCACGGCAATCGCGCCGAAATCGCGATCGCCATTCAACAGGAGTTCGGCGATGAATATTTCAACCTGACGCATCTATTTCCCACCGAGCGACAAACCATCATGCGGTTGCTCAACCGCGATACTCTATCGCACCTGCACCAGCTTTACCGTCAGGTGTATTTGGAAAACTACAGCGTCATGCTGGCGTTCCGTCAGGACGGCATTCCGCTCCCTGAAGAGCTGCAAGCCGCTGCCTCGATCTCGCTCAATCAGCGGTTGATGACCTGTTTGCAGAGTATGGAACTGGGCGAGCGCCACGCGGATTCGATTACGGAATTGAGGGCGATCGCGGCGGAAGCCGACCGTTTGGGATGCT
>JBCBTL010000288.1:309-4492 GCA_039818705.1 Cyanobacteria bacterium J06639_1 | reverse complement strand
AGCAACATGTGAAAAAATGTCCGAGGCTTTTCATATCGTTCGTGAAGTCAAGTTGACAATGAGATTCTAGGAGGTGGTTGAGTTTTAAAGACTATTCAATGAGTAACGTTCTCAATGACATTTCTATTTGTTCATGTTTTTCAAAGCCAACTTAATCTTATTGAAAATAACGAGCGAAGCAGTCAGATTTCCAACCATTGGTATTTTCCAGGAGGTTTTAAATTACTCTTAAGTTCCTGTTACGTAGGATAGCTGCTCGTCTGTAACATTGTCATCCATGTGGCAAATCCACTGTTATGTTTCGACTTCCCAGGATTAGCTTGAGGTGTTGGTTCTCAGCGATAGGGTCACCGGGCGAGTCAATTCGCGGCCGTCGCTAGAGTGAATGAGAAACCATTCCAGGAAACGAGTGCGAGCGTGGATGTCATTCTTTGTCACAGTACGGCTGATTTCGACACGCTGGGGGCAGCGGTAGGAGCAGCGCGGCTGTATCCGGGGGCGCGAATCGTGCTGACGGGGGGCGCGTTTCGTACCGTTCGCGAGTTTTTGGGACTGCATCGGGACGAGTTTCCACTGATTGAAATGCGATCGCTTCATCCCGAACGGATTCGGCGCTTGATTCTCGTCGATGCTCATCATCGCGATCGCTTTGGCAACGCATCCACTTGGTTCGACCTGCCCGACGTTGAAATTCACCTCTACGACCATCATTTCGACACCGAACCGCTCGACTTCCAGCCCGCCGAATCGCATTTAGAAGCAGTGGGTTCTACCTGCACGCTGATGGTAGAGCGCTTGCAGGAGAAGGCGATCGCCCTCACTCCCTTCGAGATAACAGCGCTAGCCCTCGGCATTCACGTCGATACGGGATCGCTTACATTTGCGCAGAGTACGGCTCGCGACGCTCGTGCCTTGGCTTGGCTGATGGAGCAGGGCATCAATCTCACCGTGCTGGCGTCTTACATCGATTCCGCCCTAACGCCGAAGATGCAGGAGGTGTTGACGAGCGCGCTCAACGACCTCGATCGCCATACGGAAGTCGTTCGGGGGCAGCGGCTCGCTGTCCTGTCCGTGCGCGACGACGAATTCGTATCCGGGCTGTCGGGCGTGGTCGAACGCCTGATGGATTTGACTGATATCGACGTGTTGGTGTTGGTGGCGCTTCAGGGGGAACGGCTCAGTGCGATCGGGCGATCGCGTCAGGACTTCGCCCGCCTGGATACGCTGATGCAACTCTACGGCGGCGGCGGGCACTCGCGCGCGGCATCCGCTTCAGTCCGAATCCCGGCGGGCGAAACGGTCGATCTAGAGGCGTGGGTGCAGAAAATTGCGCGGCAATTGCGCGATCGCATCCCTCAACCCGTCACGGCTAGCGATCTCATGTCCTCCCCCGTGCGCACCGTCCGCCCCGACCTCACTATTCACGAGGCTCAGCGGGTACTGTTGCGCTACGGTCACTCAGGCTTGTCGGTAGTCAACGACGCGGACGAACTGGTAGGCATCGTCTCTCGCCGCGATTTGGATCTGGCCTTGCATCACGGTTTCGGCCACGCCCCCGTGAAAGGGTATATGACCGCCCCCGTCCGCACGATCGCCCCCGCCACCACGCTGGATGAGATTCAAACCGCGATGCTGAAGTGGGATATCGGACGGTTGCCCGTGGTGGAAAGCGATCGCTTGCTGGGCATCGTCACCCGCACGGACGTGTTGCGCCACCTGCACGATTTGCCCGACGACGCACAGCCGGAACGGGCGCGCGATCGCATTCAAGTCCAGCTCAAAACCCTGCTGCCCGAGCGCTACGAAAGCATTTTGCAAACGGCGGCGCGGGTGGCCGACGAACTGGACGTGCGCCTGTACGTGGTGGGCGGCACGGTGCGCGATTTGCTCCTGAACCGCCCCACGGACGATCTAGATTTGGTGGTCGATGGCGTGCACCCCCTCACGACCGCAGGAGAGTCGCGATCGGAGCCGGAAGGGTTGGGGTTGAGGTTAGCGCGATCGCTCCAGCAACACTATCCCGAGACGAAATTAGAGATTCATGGCAAATTCCAAACGGCGGCGCTGACGTGGCCGGACGGATTGTGGATCGACATCGCCACGGCGCGCACGGAGTTTTACCCGTATCCCTCTGCCCTGCCCGAAGTGGCCGCCAGTTCGATTCAACAAGACCTCTATCGGCGCGACTTCACCATCAACGCCCTCGCCCTCCTGCTCAACGGCTCTCAAGCCGGACAAATCCTCGACTTTTTCGGCGGACTGGACGACCTCGATCGCCATCAAATCCGCGTCCTCCACCCCAACAGCTTCATCGAAGACCCCACCCGCATCCTGCGCGCCGTCCGCTTCGCCGTCCGCCTCCAGTTCCAGCTAGGAACCCGCACCCGCGACTACGCCCTCGCCGCTGCGCATCTCACTCGCGATCGCGTCACCAGGCCCGACAACCATGCCGATACCGTCTGGACGCACCAGGGCACGCGCCTCAAACAAGAGCTGTGCTACATCCTGCGATCGCCTCGCTGGTCGGACGCGCTCGTCCAGTTGGATGACCTAGAAGCCCTGCACTACCTCCACCCCGACCTGAACCTAACTGACGAACTGGTGCGCCAAGTGCGCCGCGTCGGAGCGTGGCTGCATCATTTATCGCGCCACTATCCCGAGATCGATCTCCACCACATCTGGCAAGTGCGGCTGGAGGTGATGTTGCTGCCATTTGACGATGCTTTGGCGATCGCCCGCCGCCTCTACTTCACCCGCGAAGGCTTGCATCGCTTAGAGCGCCTGCCCGAATTTCGAGATTCTCTATTGCCCCAACTCGTCCCTGAACTCCGCCCCAGCCAAGTCGATCGCCTGTTGAGCAAGCTGACGGTTTCTGAAGCGATCGTCCTGGCGGCGATCGCCTCCAAACCCCAGCGCGAACTCATCGGACGCTACCTGCGAGACTGGAAACCTCAGGCCATGCCGATTACGGGGGCAGACTTGAAGCAGTGGGGCTACAAACCCAGTCGGTATTTTCAGAAGATTTTGGGAGCGGTGCGCGATCGCGTCCTCGACGGAGAATTATCTGAAACATCGGAGGCTGAAGCTTTCGTGCGCGAGCATTTCCCATTGGAAACCGCAGCCAATCCGTAAACCGGAACGCATTCTCAACACAAAGCTGACTTTTTCTCCTCTTGGGATTCCTCGGCAAGACGACGAGCTTTGAACGTGCTGCCCCACTCCTGCATCGACGCGAGGATGGCTTCAAGCGATCGCCCAAACTCCGTAATCTCGTACTCGACCCGAGGCGGCACTTCTGCATAGACGTGCCGCGAGATGACGCCATCCGCTTCCAACTCGCGCAGTTGGAGCGCAATCATTCGCTCGGTTGCATTCGGAGTGAGGCGTCGTAGTTCGCCAAACCGCTTGCGCCCGTCCAGTAGATGACACAGCAGGACTGGCTTCCACCGACCGCCGATGACGCTCAGCGTTGCTTCCACATCACATCCCGTTTTCCAGCAGTATTTCCGCGTCATGCTTGGAGATTTAATTCGTACATGGGTCTCCATTACTTACAAAAATGTAGGTACTTGTCAAGTTCGTCGAACGAGCTTACTACTAGGTTAGGAGCGCTGACACGCTCGCGGATGGCTCGCTAGGACGAACACGCGATGAAAGCTATTGGCTACACGAATGCAGGCGCGATCGCCGCCGAAAACGCCCTCATCGAATTTGAAACGGAGACCCCCCAGACCGGATCTACCGATCTGCTCGTGGAAGTGCGAGGCATTTCGGTCAATCCAGTTGATGTCAAACTGCGCGCCAACGTCCAACCTGAAGGCGACGCACCCCGCATCCTCGGCTTCGATGCCGCTGGGGTCGTGCGAGAAGTCGGCTCGGATGTAACGCGGTTCCGACCAGGCGATGAGGTGTTCTACGCAGGTGACATTACCCGTCCTGGAACCAATGCGGAGTTTCACGCCGTTGACGAACGCATTGTCGGTCGCAAGCCCTCATCCCTTGGCTTTGCGGAAGCCGCAGGCTTGCCTTTAACCAGCATCACCGCTTGGGAAATCCTGTTCGATAGCTTCGGACTGAAAGAAGGAGACGGGGCGGGAGACTCACTGCTCGTCATCGGCGGCGCTGGCGGCGTCGGCTCGATCCTGATCCAGATCGCGAAGGCGCTGACCGGCCTGACCGTGAT
>JBCBTL010000288.1:0-299 GCA_039818705.1 Cyanobacteria bacterium J06639_1 | reverse complement strand
GAACGTCATCGCCACGGCCTCCCGCGACGAGACGCGAGCCTGGGTCGAAAAAATGGGTGCTGACAGCGTTATCAACCACCGCAATCCCCTCGATGAAGAAATGCAGACTCTCGGGATTGCGCCCCGCTACGTTGCCGCCCTCACCCACACAGACAAACATTTCGCGGCTATCCAAACCCTGATTCAACCGCGCGGCCACATCGCTCTCATTGACGATCCCGGAACCCTCGACATCGTGCCGCTCAAACCTAAGGCGCTTTCTATCAGTTGGGAGTTCATGTTCGCCCGTTCCATGTTTC
>JBCBTL010000287.1:0-4513 GCA_039818705.1 Cyanobacteria bacterium J06639_1 | reverse complement strand
GACTGAACCACGACGGTATACGAGATCGCGACATCGAGATCTGCAGGCGCTTCCCAAGCACTCTCCCACTCGGCTAGCAGCGTGGCGAGGCGATCGCCGCTTTCCGCCCGCGCCAGTTGCGCCTCGCTCTCTGCCGCTGCATCTTCAGCAGGTTCGGAGGGTGCTGCGGCACTGAGGCCAGAGGTCGCCGCGTCAGTATTGCTGGGGTCGCCTTCCGGCAGCGCTCCGCGTCGAGCATTGGGCGGTGCTGCGGGAGCGGGGGCAGTGCCTTCACTCAAAGCGATGCCGGCATCGCTGAGTTCGCTAGTCGCCTCCTGACGTAGCTCGGCTTCGCCGCCGCTGAGGGAGAGTACGGCGATCGCTGCCGCCACGCCAACCCCTCCAACCACCAGAGCGGCAATGCCCGTGGGCTGCGCGTACCAAGATTTAGGACGGGGCAGCGTCAGATCGGCAAGCTGCGGCAAAGATTCCCGCAACTCGGCCAGTGCTTCCGTCAAATCGTAAAGCTGCGTCGCGCTCAAATCGGCCTGACCGATGCCGCTACCCTGACGCACGGTCATGCGGTGGGTCACGTAGGCCAGCGGGCGAATGGCGACCGTGCCGCTGAACGTGCCTTGCGGTTGACCGCTCAGAAGCGATCGCGCGTAACGCTCCAGCACGGCAGACAAATCTTGCAGGAGCGAAAGATCCCCTTCGAGCTGCTTTGGCTTGCTGCCAGGAAGATCCAACGAACAGCGTAAATTGCCAGACAGGGTGCTCCAGTCGTTTGGTTGCGCGGCGTGGCCTTCCACCGTCAGGGTGCAGGTGGACTGTTGAAACGCTCGGGAAATTGAAATGCTAGCCATGAATTACAGCTCGGAAGGCGACGAGTCGGCAGGGGATGAAGGCACTTCGCTCGGTACAGCAGCGCTACCGGGAGTTGAAATCGCTGTTGGGGCAGAGATCGTGACTGAAGAACTCTTAACCGAGGCGATCGCCCCATCCATCGTTACCGTACCCGGCGTGACAGAAGTAGACGCTGCGGTTGCGGATTCTGGAACGTCCATTTCGGGGCGAGCCAGCAGTGCGAACCACAGTCGGCTCGCCCCTTCGCGTCCGCTGCACAGCATCAAGTCCACGAGCAGAGTCACCGCCAAATCGGTAATGCTGTCTGCGGAGAGGCGATCGCCGTCGATCATGCGATCGCGGTAGTCAGAGTGAAACGTATCGAGATAGTCCGCCACCAACGGCTCGGAGGATAGCTCGCGCTCGGCAGCCGTCGCCGCCTCAACCTGTGCGAGCGCGGCCCGAATGCCCGCCTGATTCTGTTGGGCGAGATGGCAAATCGTCAGGACGAGGGCGCGAACTTCGTCGATGTCGAGCTTTTTGCGACCGCCATCGCTTTTGCGCAAAGGATTGGCATTGCGCAAGCGCCAAAAAGAAACGCGATCGCCCATGAAGCGATCGACTCCTAGCGTTTTGGCCGCTTGGAGAGCGGCGGCGGAACTATCGTCCGTCAGGGCTTCTAACGCGCAAAACATCAAATCTAGACGGCATTTAATCGCCGCTTTTGCCGCAGAATCTCCGTTATCCGGGATGGATAGCCGATCTAATGCCGAGAGTTGCGGCGCTGGACTGTCTGCCGTCATGTAGCTCGTTTCCTCGTACAGCCTTCGATTGTCGCGTGCCGCACTGGTCCTGGCAAGCGATCGCGCGGGGTCAGCCTTTATTTACCTTCATCTAGTCTGCCCTCTTCTATCGTGCCAGCACCCTCCCACAGCGCAACTAGCTCAGCCGTAGCGATCGTTGCCATCTAGGGCAGAAAACCTGCAAGACATCCTCTGCACTCTGATTGTGATACGGCTCAGCATGGCGATTTTGGATTCGCTCTTCGGCATCATTCGTCCGATCGAAACGTGCAGAGGATTCGAGGTCGTCAAACCAGTGTTGAAACGATTCGAGCGATCGCAACTCGCTCCCATCAAACGCTCCGTCGTACGCCCCAAACACTGGCTGACAATGCTGCAAGAGATTGCGAGCCTCCACACCAGCAGTCAGCAAGTCAGCGTCGCCAATCATTTTGGGGATATACCGATTGTCAGCATCAAAGCAGCAGCGTTTTTTCGAGCGTCAGTCTGGACGCTCGGCATGACACTGAAGCCTGCGGATCGACTGCGCGATCGGATGCACGTACAGCTCGGTCAGCTATCCAGCCGTTGCCAGACGATTCCCGCCGATAAGAGCGGGCATTTCGTGTGGGTCGATCGCCCTGATGTCATGATGAAAGCTCTCGACCGGGTGTTAGAGCAAGTGGGTATGGATTAGCTACTGCGTGCCGAACATGCGATCGCCTGCATCTCCGAGTCCCGGCAAAATGTAGCCGTTGTCATCTAACTCGTCGTCGATCGCCGCCGTGTAAACGGGAACGTCGGGATGGTCGGCGTGAAAATGCAAGAGTCCTTTGAGGGCGACGAGCAAGCAAATGAACTTGATCGACTTGGGTTTGACTTCTTTCAATCTCTGGACGGCAGCTACGGCAGAATTTCCAGTAGCCACCAAAGGATCGACCACGAGCATGTGGCGATCGCTGATATCCGACGGCAGTTTGAAGTAATACTCCACCGGAACGTGGGTTTTGGGATCGCGGTAAAGTCCGATGTGGCCGACGCGGGCGGAGGGAATCAGCTTCAACATGCCGTCGAGGATGCCCTGTCCGGCGCGCATGATCGGTACGATCGCTAATTTTTTCCCACTCAACATCGGCGCTTCCATTGCAGCCAGCGGCGTTTCAATCGGAACTTTACTCAGGGGTAAGTCCCGAGTTACTTCGTAGGCGAGCAACATGCTGACTTCGTTCATGAGCGAGCGAAATTCTGCCGTGCTGGTGTCTTTCTGGCGCATGAGGCTGAGTTTGTGCTGCACCAGAGGGTGATTGATGACGACAATTTCAGCTTCTTTTTTCTGGGGCGATTTGCGCGATCGCTCAAAAGACGGTTCCATCGCTATCCAGTTGAATGGGGGGCACGCCGGTAGGTCTCAGTGTAGCGGCGATCTGGCGACCCGCGTGCCACGTCCCCCCCTCCAGCACTTTCACCAGCGGGAGTTCGCTCGCGCTCAAGTTGAGGCGCTCCCGCAAACGAGCAGCCACGCGATCGAGGAGGGCGACCGTCAGCGATCGCCACTCCACAATGACCGGATCGCTCGGTCGGTACGCCCCAGTGAATATCTCCTCGCGTCGAGGTACGAGTACGCCCGCATCAAGCAATAAACCGCCGTTGCGATATTCCGCTAGCCCCGTCAGCGCGTCGAGATCGGTGACGTGCAGCCCTGCGTTTGCCAGCGGCTCCACTAGCGAGTAGGTCAACCATTGGGAGAGCTTGTGGAACGGGACGAAGCCGTCTTCGGGAATGGCAGGGTGCGGCCAGACATCGCCGAGATTGATGCCAGCGATCGCATATCTCCCCGGCCAAATATCCCCAAATCGTTGTAGAACAGCGGCTAACACCTCTGAAGCTTGGATCGAGTTGGCGATCGCGCAGTCCCTCAAGTCATCAAGTACATTCCCAGGCCGCGCCTCCACCCCAGATTGCGGCCACTGCTGCGCGAGCGTGTCTCCGAGTCGGTGCATCAATGCCAACCGCCCCGCCAGACCGACCAGAGGGTTTGCATCTGAGACCTGAAACGCGCGGGCGAGGTCGGCTTCAGAAAGCGATCGCAGTTTACTAGCATTCGCTTGCCAAGGGCGATCGGGATTGGCAGAAAACAGTCCTTGGCGAAAGGCGTGAAAGCTCGCCACCGCCAGTCCTTCCGAGCGCGCCCAAGTCATATCAGTCTCGGGTTCGACGTAGCGCCAAGCAGCTCCCGCCCCTGCATCGAGCAGCACGCTCGTCACTGCAAGGTCGATTTCAGCTTTGGCAAGCGCGATCGCCTCTGTAGTTTGAGACGCTGAATCTGGAAAGGCAGCTTGTAATTGCGCGAGGCGATCGCGTTCTCCTACCGAAAAATGCCGCCACCGACTGTGAAAGGGAATCTCTAGCGTGGGATAGCGATCGCGCGTGACGGCCAAAACGCGATCCACCACCTCATCCAAACGCGACAGATCGCAGGTGAAATGGTCGAGCTCGTTTTGCAAGCACCGCTCGAATAAGAAAGTGGAGCGGTCGCGAATGGCTTGGGGAGTGCGCAGGTAAGCAACTCGCTTTTCTTCCCCGTTATCAGTCATAGCGTCAGACACGGACAGTCCTACACTCGCGTCGTCGAGCCAGCCAGGATGGGTTCAGTCTCGACAGAGTTATCAACTGCTACAACGGGAGCGGCTTGGGTTGCAGACTGGCTAGTCTGAGCGAAGTAAATGCCCATCAGCACGATCGCGAAGCCCACCCAGGTTGCGGGGCTGAGCTGCTCGGAAAATACAAACCAAGCCAAGACCGAGCTAAGAATCGGTTCGAGCAGTGCCAACAACGCGATAAAACTGCTGCTGAACTGCTCCAGGCAATCCGCTAAAAAGCGCTGACCCATCCCTTCACTGACAATG
>JBCBTL010000286.1:0-4514 GCA_039818705.1 Cyanobacteria bacterium J06639_1 | reverse complement strand
GAAGGATTTCTGTTCGATCAAATCAGCGACATCCTCACCCACAGTGATATTCGCATCTATCCGATTTCGTATGGTGATGCGAATCAAGCGGAGCTAGAAGCGATCGCGCGTCTGCGAGAGTCAACCGTACAGGAGGGCAACCCCGCCAACATCCAAACATTACTCAAAGGCTTATTTCAGACCAACTTATAAGTCTCGTGAGTTAGTCCAATTCGCTGGAGATGATTTTTATCATGAACGCGCGTTTGCTGAAAACGTTAGGACTCAGTTGGTTGGTGTTTGCCCTGGCTGGAATCGCGATCGCGATGTTTTTGCCGATGCCTAAACTGACGGTATTGATCGATCGCAGTTATTGCGAACCGACTCGATGGCAACAAGTAGCAAATGCCTACGAGATGTTGTACGAGCAACATCAACGACAAGTGCTCGAAATCGATCGAGTCGTGCTATTCAGCGATCTCGGCGAGGAAGTACGCACCGAATTGCCCGCGCCCCTAGAAATCCGCGATACGCGCACCTACGGGCGTCAAGCCCAACAACAGCAGCAGACGCTTCAGCAGCAATATCCTCAATCCCAACTACTGAAATGCTCGTAAAGGAAGAGACAAAGCGAGCTCAAAGCAAGCCCGATCGCGATCTCACCCCTTCACGCGATAGTCTGTGAACGTTGCCCGCCACCTGTTGAGTACATCTTTTCCATGCAAACTCTGTCTCCCTTTTGGCAGTCTGTTTTAGACTTATGCTGCGATACAACTCAAATTGTGGGCGATCGCCTCTTAGCTGATTTCGCTAAAGTTCAGGCTGAGTTCAAGTCTGACGGATCGGTGGTGACCGAATGCGATCGCTGGGCAGATGCAACCATCGTCGGAGCCATTTCCAAAACCTTTCCCGAGCATGGCGTACTGAGCGAAGAAGGTGCGCAGGTATTTCCCGAGACCGACTGGTGTTGGATTATCGACCCGCTGGACGGCACCAACAACTTCACCCGAGGCGTGCCCGTATGGGATATTTCCATCGGGTTGCTCTATCGCGGCACGCCCGTATTCGGGTATCTGAGCGCGCCGCCTCTGAACCAAGCCTTTTACGGGTTTTACGGCGATCGCGACCTCGTGCCCGAACTCCCTGACAATGGCGCGTGGACGGCGGATGGCAGAACGCTCCAGCCCTCTCCTGACGACCCGAGTCGCACCCATTTTGCCAGCTTTTGCTCCCGCAGTTGGATGCTCAAACCGGCTGAGTTTCCTCTCAAAGGGCGAGCGCTGGGTGCTGCTGCTTACAACCTCGTGTCGGTGGCAATGGGGTCAGTGTTGTCGTCGGTGGAAGCGTCACCCAAAATCTGGGACATTGCAGCAGCTTGGCCGATCTTGCACGCAGCCGGTGGAGTGTGGCATCCGCTGACGGCAGGGGCGCTGTTTCCCCTTAAAGCCGGGAAAAATTACAGCGAAGTCCCGTATCCCACGCTGGCGGTGAGCCGCGCCGAACTCTTGCCGGTCGTTTTGCCCATCACCGAGCCGCTGCGGGCGGCTTACGCCAAATAAGTGGGTTGACTCAGGTTGGCAAATGATGGCGATCGCTAGGCGCTCACCGCTTGCTCGTCGCTGTAAAAGCGATAGAAGTAGTGACCGTCGCGAAAGGGTTCGCTGTCAGTGACGTGATGCAGAATGCGGGCATCGATCAAACGCTGACCGACGCGAGTGGCATCCACTTTGTTAAAGCTGAGGTGACCCATCAGCCACAGCACAGCTTCGCTACCGAGCAAACACTTCGGATATTGGCGTAAGTTGTGCCAGCGATCGCGGATGTCAACGCCATTCGCGCTGCGCATCACCTGCGCGAGTTCTTCCAAATTCACCAGTTCGGCTTCAGGGGCGGACGTACCGAGTTCTTCTAGCTTCGTAACGTTCGTTGTGGCGTACCAAAAGGTAAATTCGACCGCATCTTCCACGAGAACGCCTGTAGTCTTATCATCCAAAATCTTTTGACGACCGTACGCGATCGCTTCATTTTGTTGCTCTTTCGGAAAAGATGCGGCTTTTATGTAAAGCTTGCCGTCCACAGAAATCGCAGGCAATTGTTCGATCCCATCGGCAGTTTGGCGCTCAGCCTTGCAATATTCAACCTCTGCTGCTGTGAGAAATCGCATGATGTGGAAAAACTCTGACTACATTCCTAAGCTACCCCTAGATTTGACTCTCTATGCAGTCTTGGATGGGAATTCCACTCCTTTTTATGACCCTCTCAGATGTCGCTCAGACTACACGCGTGAATTCGCCGCACGCTCAGTCTCCGATCGCCCTCATCTCAGAAAATCCTCAGATATCGAGCTGGCTACGCATCGGGATAGCGGCGGGCGATCCAGTTTCGCATCACAGTTTCTAGTTGGATGGCGCGAGCCGCTTTGAATAGCAGGCGATCGCCCGGTTTGATTTCATCCAGCAGCCATTGAGTCAAGGTTTCGGGGGTGTCGAACTGATGCAGGCGATCGCGATCGAGTTCTGTAGCTAGAGCGTTCATTTCGCCATCGGGGTCGAGCAGACAGATGCCATCTAACGACAACTTAGCGGCCTCTCGACCGACCTCGGCGTTGAGTTTGGGGGCAGCATTACCCAACTCGCGCATCGGTCCTAAAATTGCCCAGCGTCTCTGTCCGGGAGTTTGCGCTAAAAGCTGAAGAGCTGCTTTCATCGCTTCTGGTGCAGCGTTATACGTTTCGTCCCAAATTTGAATGTCGTCAGGCAGCGATCGCAGTTGATTGCGTCCGGTCGAGTCTTCAGACAGCTCGATCCCTGTTTTGAGGCGATCGAGCGGGAGATCGAGGGAGCGCACGACCGCGAGCGTTGCCAAGTAATTGAGGGCGTGATGTCGACCGGGCAGAGGCACCGGCAGCGCGAGTCGGTCGAGAAACAGCGTGGGCGGATCGGGCTGCCAATTGTCGAGGAAATCGCCGCGAGCCAGGCCGTAGCCGATGGTTTTGCCCGTAGGACGGACTTTCGCGGCGGTTTGCAACAGCAAATCGTCCTCGCCATTGAGAATGGCTATCCCCGTTTCGGGATGGAGGTGGCGCAGGAGTTCGCATTTGGCATTCGCGATCGCCTCTTTCGACCCCAGTCGCCCGATGTGAGCCGTGCCGATGTTCGTAATGATGGCGCGAGTCGGTTGCGCTGTTCTCGCCAGTCGGTCGATTTCGTTGGGGCCGCGCATGGCCATCTCCAGCACCGCGAAATCGTGACTCTCGTCGAGTTCCAGCAGCGTTCGCGGAATGCCGATGTCGTTATTGTGGTTGGCCGGAGTTTTCAGCACCGTGCCGTACTTTCCCAGTGCTGCCGCCAGCATTTCTTTCGTACTGGTTTTGCCCACCGAGCCGGTAATGCCAATCACGGGGATGTCGAAGCGCGATCGCCACCAGCGCGCCAGCGTTTGATAGGCCGCGAGCGTATCCGGGACTTTCAAGTGCGGCGCGTTCACTTCGCGATCGGCGATCGTCCCGACTGCGCCCTTCTCGACAGCGGCGCGGACGTAATCGTGTCCGTCGAACGTCTCGCCCGCGATCGCGACGAACAGCTCGCCCGGACGTAGCGTGCGGGTATCGGTACTGATGCCTCGAAAGCTTGATGCCGGAAACGGGCCGTGAGCCTCTGCCCCCAATAACTCCACCAACGGCGCGAGAGATCCCGTACAAACCATGGCGATCGCCACCTAACTCACAACAGATTCAAGCCGCAATATTGTCGTGTAGCACCCGTCATACTCACCGATCTCGGGTCACTATACAGTGTGGATGGGATTGGCGATCGCCGCACTGACATTTCTCCAGCGTCGCGTCTTCCTCCCTAGCTAGGGATCTCTAACGAGAGAGTCATGACAGGCAAGTACTTTCGCAAACCGACCGCCGCAGAAATGGCCGACGGACGCATCCCTCCCGGCCAGCACCTCGCCAAAGGATTTCCGATTTTGACCTACGGCGACGCGCCTGACGTGCGAACCGAGACGTGGAGCCTAAAGCTGTGGGGCGAACTGGACGGTGGCGATTGCGACCTCTCCTGGGCTGACCTGATGGCCATGCCGCAGGTCACCCTGACTGCCGATTTTCACTGCGTCACCCGCTGGTCGAAATTGGACGTGCAGTGGATGGGGGTGAAGCTAACCGATATTTGCGATCGCGTCCAGCTTTCTTCCCGCGCTCAGTACGTCATGCAGCACTGCTACGGCGGTTACACGACCAACTTGCCCCTCGCCGAATTTTTGCGACCCGACACGTATCTGGTGCATTCCTTGAACGGGGAGCCGCTTCCGCGCGATCGCGGCGGCCCCGCCCGCACTCTCGTACCGCACCTGTACGCCTGGAAAAGCGCTAAGTGGATCAGCGGCTTTGAATTTCTCACGCAAGACGCACCCGGCTTCTGGGAGCGCAACGGCTATCACCGACGGGGCGATCCTTGGGCTGAAGAACGCTATAGCGGCGGGTTCTAATGACTCTGGCGATAATCTTCTTCTGCCCGCCCAGGAATCTTGAC
>JBCBTL010000285.1:0-4515 GCA_039818705.1 Cyanobacteria bacterium J06639_1 | reverse complement strand
AGGTAGGCAGGTGCAGCCGATGCCGTACGCTCTCGCGATCGATGCCAGCCCAATCTACGGCCACGCCGCGCGCGTACAGCGCTCCCAAACTCTCCAGCACCTGCTGCCAGTCCGATTTTCCAGGCCGCAGACTTGGCAACCAAGCCAGCGGGCCGCGCTTGCTGTCATCGCTGTCGGGAATGCAGTAACTCCCCATGCCCAGTAGCGTGGGCTTCGGCCCCACTTCCAAAAACACGCGATATTTCTTCTGATGCAGTGCCTCCATTCCGTCAGCAAATCGCACGGGCTGCCGGATGTGACGGCACCAGTAGTCGGGCGTGGCAATCTCCGCAGTCGCCAACGTCCCTGTCAGGTTGGACATTAAATCGAGCTTGGGTTCCGCGTACTTCACTTCCCGAGCCACGCGCTCGAACTCCGCCAGCATCGGCTCCATCAGCGACGAGTGAAATGCGTGCGACACAGTCAGACGCTTCGCCTTCACGCCCTTCTCTTCCAGGTGAGACGCCACCGCCTCTACCCCGGATTCCGTCCCCGAGATCGTCGTACTCTTCGGGCCGTTGAGCGCCGCGATCGCCACCTCGTCACCGCCTGCCACCGCTTCAATCGCCGCCGTGACTTCGGCTTCAGATGCCATCAGAGCCGCCATCGCGCCGCCGCTGGGCAACGCCTGCATCAGTCGCCCGCGCGCTGCAATCAGCTTCAGACCGTCTTCGAGGTCGAACACCCCTGCCAAACAGGCGGCTACGTACTCGCCGACGCTGTGACCCATGACGATCGAGGGCTTAATACCCCACGACAGCCACAGTTGAGCTAGGGCATACTCGATCGCGAACAAGGCAGGCTGCGTGTACGCCGTCTCATCGAGCAGCGAGCTACTCCCCTCGCCATACAGAACCGACAGCAGCGGCTCGTCCAAATACTCACTCAGAATGCCGTGACAGCGATCGAGGGCTTGCCGAAAGACGGGCTGAGTTTCGTATAGCTCGCGGCCCATGTTGGCATACTGTGAGCCTTGCCCAGTGAAGAGGAAAGCGACCTTCTTCGCTTTGCGCGCAGTTGTATCGTAAATCGCGTCAGATTTCGTCCCAGACGAATCGCCGTTTCCACGCGCGAATGCCTCCAACTGCTCTCGCAATTGGCTCGGGGTCGCTGCGACGGCAGCCAAACGATGCTCGAAGTGCGATCGCCCACATCCAGCGGTAAAGCACACATCTCCCATCGACACGCCGGGCCGATCCGAGAGGAAAGTCACGTACCGCTCGGCTAGCTCCCGCAAAGCCCGTTCGGTTTTGGCGGAAAGAGGCAGCAGATGTAAGGGACGATCGCCTTCTGGCTGCGGCTCCTCTGGAGATAATGCCCGGACATCTTGGTAAGTCAGAGCCGGTGCGTTCGCGTGACCGTTCTGCTTGGTGGAGAGGGGCAACAGTCGTAAAGGGCGATCGCCTCCCATGTAAAACGCCTTGCCATTGTTCCGCTCGGACGCTCGTACCAAAGCTGGAGGAGCTTCTTCGATGATGACGTGCGCGTTCGTACCGCCAAACCCGAACGAACTCACCCCCGCCAGCCGATTATGTCCAGTCCGAATCGGCCAGGACTGAGATCGAGTGGGAATGTCAAACGGAGTCCCTTCCAGAGCAATCATCGGGTTGAGCTGCTGCAAATGCAGGTGAGGGGGAATCTCCTGCTGCTTCAGCGCGAGGACAACTTTAATCACGCCAGCCATGCCAGCCGCATTCTCTAGGTGACCGATATTGGTCTTCACCGACCCAATCCAACAGGTTTCATCGGGATCGCGCCCCTCTTTCATGACCGCCTGCAGCGATCGCATTTCAATCGGGTCTCCCAGCGACGTACCGGTGCCGTGAGCCTCGACGTAGTCGATTTGATGGGGAGCAACGCCTGCATTGGCCAGGGCTTGGCGAATCACTGCCTGTTGAGAGGGGCCGTTCGGAGCCGTCAGACCATTGCTCAACCCGTCTTGATTAACTGCCGTCCCCCGCACGAGAGCCTGGATCGGGTCTCCAGCGGCGATCGCATCCGACAGTCGCTTCAACACGATGACGCCGCAGCCCTCTCCGCGCACGTATCCATCTGCGCTGGCATCGAAGGTCTTGCACCGTCCGTCGGGAGCCATCATGCGCGATTGCGAATACGCGATCGTGGGATCGGGAATCAGCATCAAGCTGACGCCACCAGCCATGCACATGTCAGTTTCGCGATTGCGAAGGCTCTGACAGGCCAAGTGCAATGCCACTAGCGACGACGAGCAGGCAGTCTCGACGGCCATACTCGGGCCGCGCAAATTAAGGAAATAGGAGAAGCGGCAACTGGATACGCTCAGCGTTCCGCCCACACCGTCGTAGGCCGACGCGCGACCGATGTTCCGTGACAGCACCCGAGTGAAATCCGTGTTGCCGCAGCCAATGAAGAAGCCCGTGGAACTGCCGGACAATCCGGCAGGATCGATGCCAGCCTGCTCCAAACTTTCCCAAGCCACTTCGAGAACGACGCGCTGCTGCGGATCCATGCGCTCCGCTTCGCGAGGTGATATCCCGAAAAAGCCGGGATCGAAGCGATCGACCTGCTCCAGAAAGCCACCCCAGCGAGTGTTCGTCTTCCCGGGCGTCGCTGGTGTCTCGTTAAAGTACGCATCAACATCCCAACGATCTTGGGGAACTTCTGAAATCGCGTCCCCACCACGATGCAGCAGCTGCCAATACGCATCTGGGTCGCTTGCCCCTGGAAAGCGGCACCCCATCCCAACAATTGCAATCGGTTCCATTTGGAAAACTCACCCAGTCTCAGACCGCCATGAACGCGCAACTGGCTCAAACTCGAGATCGAGCCCAGCCAGAGCCTAGCTAGCTACCGACTTTGCAAATCGTTCGAAGGAGTCCTTGTTACATTGCAGAGCTCGTTCAATCGAGCCACCCTCAGCCATCACTTGCATGGTGCGGTTTGACGCCCACAGGAACGTCATAGGCTCGAAGAAACGGCGAAACTCAACCAGCAAGCGCCGGTGGTGCTCGCGATTCGAGTGGAATCCATCGTGTTCTTCGCACAGGCACCGTTGTATCCAATGCAAAGCATCGCGATCCGACATGTCGAAAACAGGAGACTTCAGCAATCTGAACAACAACAACTCGAAGTAGGAATCCCGTCGAAAGACGGTAGGCATTACACCTGACAGACCTCCCACCACATTCTTCTGAGCCATGTCCACCGTGAGGTTCACCAGCAATCGCTCGTATGGAGTCGGCTCGGGAAAATCAGTCCAAAGCTCTTGGGCAATAAACTGTGAGAACGTCGTATGAAACGACTCGTCCAGCATGTGATAGTAAGAAATTTCAGTGGGCGCAGCAATGCGATCGCCCTGTTTCCGAAGCTTGCGGAAATATTTGAAATAGTGCTGCTCGTAGCATTTGAGGGACATGTTGCCAATCATCCGAATGGCGAAGTACTGGGACGCGAGAAACGGCGAACTCCCCCAGTTCAGCGTGAAGAATTTCTGCAGCGATCCTTGCGAAACCAGTCCGCCAAGGCCGCCGGTCGTACCAGGAATAACGGAGTCTCCGCGATCGCGCTCCTGTAGGTACTCAGAGTAGTTATCGGCGTAGCTGTTGTTCATCCACCGAGTTACAAGGCGAAAAGCGCGATCGCTCGCAGCCTCGATTGCATCAGAGGTAGGCTGACCCAGCATTGCGACGGCAGTGTCGAGAGCTTTAGTCTGCTTACTTGCTGTTTGATTCAACTTGGCAGCACTGCGCCGGGGATCGCCCAATCCTTTCTTGCCCAAAAGGGCTAGCTTTACCTTGTAGCCTACCTTTTGAAAGGTGCGAATGTGAGTGTGTTCCTGCTCGGTTTCGAGGTCGAGTTCTTTGCAAAGCGTGTCATACCCCGACATCGTCCGAAACACACCTTCTGTGACCTGGTTGTACAGACACGTATTTGCCTCTGTGGCTGCTGTGTGATTGTATTGACCGACCCAGAAAAGATGGTTGAGCGCAAGCCGCTGCGATTCAGTAGTTTGCTCGTACAATGGCGTCCCATGCAGAAGAGAAAGCTCTGGATTTCCCCAATAAATATCGCTATTTTCCTCATACTTGAACGACTTACAAAGAGCATCCATCTGCTCCGTGTAATCTGACTCGATGTTGCTAGAATACGTCTTCTCGAAAACCTTCATGTGTCTTCGACCTCGATCCGATTCTCGAGATCCAGAAGCACCTGTATCCGCTAGAGGTAATTGAGTTGCAGTAACCACGGCATTATTCTCCATCAAGGCAACGGAACCACTTTCTGTTACGCCTTCGACGCCGCCAAATTTTTCCCTAGATACTGAGACAAACTCTGAATGGTGGGGTAATCGTACAGAACAGTGGCATCAATGTCATACCCAAGCCACTCTTCTAAATCCCCCGTCATACCAATCGCAGCAGAGGAATCTAGTCCAAAGCGATCGAAAGCAATAGTTACATCAACATCCTCGGGCTCAACATCGAGAATGTCTGCCAG
>JBCBTL010000284.1:0-4526 GCA_039818705.1 Cyanobacteria bacterium J06639_1 | reverse complement strand
CGTCGATATCGAGCACGATCCCCGCAATATCGCGCTCGACCAACGTCTCAACGGTAAGCTGAACGACGGTATCGCCTACAACGATGTCCGGCTGCAACAAAGAACTCAAACGAGGCAGGCCGAAAGCCACGGCATTATTGCTCGAACGTCAGCATAGCGGGTGCGCGACTTCAGTCAGTCAATCGTGGGCAAACTGACCTCTAGCTTGGGCAGACCCACAGCGATCATAGACCGTTGTGGACGCGATCGCGGCGGGGTGTTCGCTGGTCATCCAGCTCTCGCGACCCATTTGACTTATCGGGGCGGTCGAAAAGATTTCTGCAAAGCGTGACATGACTTGATATTTGCGCTTATCTCTAGGCGCAAGCCGATATTCATTTCTATACTTTGTGAGTAGGTAGCTGGGAAACTTACGGTTTTTATTATGAAAACAGGGATGTTGGCACTCCCCATTGCCGGTTCGGCATTGGCTACGGCTCGCAGTTTTGCAAAACAGCAGTATTCCGAAGCGAAGGCCGAGCAGGTGCGGCTGAACACGCTGGCGGTCTGGAGCGTGGGCGATTTTCTCGGGTTAATGGGGATCGCAACCGACTTGGAGGTTGGCGATAGCTGGAATGCTGTCGTGCGGGCTTGTGCGGATGTGGCCGATCTCGAAGTGGTGGGGTTGGGGCGGCTGGAATGTCGGCCTCTGCGCGAGGGCGAGCGCGTGGCGCGCGTGCCTTACGAGGTGTGGGACGAGCGCATCGGTTACGTATTCGTTCGCATTGATGAAGCACGTCAGGAATCCGCGATCCTCGGTTTTATGCCCGGAGTGGAGGCGGCGGCGATCGAGCTAGATGGGTTGCAGAGTCCCGAGTGCCTGCTGGAGCATCTGGACGATCTGCGATCGCGTCCCGCTTGCGTGCAGTTGCGTCGTTGGTTAGAAGCCGAATTCTCGACAGAGTGGCAGTCGGTTGACTCGCTCGTTCCCATGGCTATCGGCGACTACGCGTTTCGCGGCTCTGCGGTGGCAACCGTGGCGACTGCTGAGGCTACTCCCGCCAGCATCAGCCGAGCCAAGGCGATCGACCTCACCCAAGCGGGTCATGCTGCCTCGGTGGCATTGGTGATGGAGGTGCGGCCAGATTCCGATACCTCTCGCTGGCGTATCCGCCTGCAACTGCATCCGCTTCAGCCTGGTTCTAGCCTGCCTGCAGGAATGCATGTCGAGGTGTGGGATGCCATGAACGCGATGTTTTTGGAAGCGCGCGCCCGACCGACCGATGATTGCTTGCAAATCCAATTTCGCGGGGTTGAAGGGGAGCGATTTAGCATCCGCCTGATGCTCGGCGATCGTGAAGTGGTGGAATATTTTCAGCTATAGCGCCACGCTGGGACGTGGGAATGAAACCTTTAACGGCTAGAGCTGTACCAAGACGAACTGCGGCCAGTGACAGGAGCCAACACAGCGAAGGACGCGAAGGCACCCCGGACGGCGGGTCGGGAAGCCGTCTCTCCGGGAACAGTCTCTCCGGGAACAGTCCCTTCCGGAGAGACTGCTCCGGGAAATGTAGTAGCGATCAAAGCGATCGCTGGCTCGTTCGAGCAGGGGTTTCCGGCGATCGTCCAAATCGGAGTTGAGGGGGAAGTCTATGCCTGCGAACGGCGCGTGCGGCTCGACCCGGCTCCTGCGTTGCTCGTGCTTTACGATCGCTGGCTGACGGCGTATCGAAATCTGGGGTTGCCATTTCGCCTCGAAGCGATCGACGGGGTCGAACCCGTGCTCAACCACTCTCGCGGCGAGGCGTGTCGAGACGCTGCCCGCGCTTTGCATCGGGCGTTCAATGGCTGGTTGCGGTGCGAGTCGTTTCGCCCGGCCAGTGACGCTATCTGGCAACACTGCGATCGCTCGATGCCGTTACGACTGCTCGTGCAGACCGATAACCCGTCCCTCCACCAACTGCCTTGGTGTGCTTGGGAGGTTTTGGAAACGTATCCGCAGGCAGATGTGGCCCTAAGTCCGCTGAATTTCGAGCGCGTGGTGATGGCGACCGACCCCTCGCCGCATCGAGCCAGGCGAGGCATTCGGGTTATGGCGTTAGTGGGCGATCCAAAGGGGATCGATCCCCGCGCCGACGCAGAGGCGATCGCCCGACATGCCGATATCGAAGTCGTCGTTACAAGTGCCCCTACCCTCAAGCAGCTCACCGATCTCCTGTGGGAGGAGGAATGGGACGTGCTGCTGTTTTCTGGGCATAGTTCCAGCCAAGGCGAGCAGGGCTGGCTGGCGATGGCAGCCCACGCGCGCATCGAGATTGCCGAGCTACAAAAGGCGCTACAACAGTCCATTCGGCGCGGGCTGCAGCTAGCCATTTTGAATTCCTGCGACGGCTTGGGGTTAGCGCGCGCCTTGGCCGATCTCAACTTGCCCCAAGCGATCGTGATGCGCGCTCCAGTGCCCGATCGGGTGGCGCACGCGTTTTTGACGGCCTTTTTGGCAGCATTTGCCCGCAATGGGAGTCTCTATCCCGCCGTACGCGAAGCGAGAGAGCGCTTGCAAGGCATTGAAGACCGCTATCCCTGCGCGTCGTGGCTGCCGGTCATCGTTCAAAATCCTGCTGTTCGGCCTCCCACCTGGCTCGACCTGTGCGGCCATCCCGTGCCACCTGTTGTTGCGCCCGCATCAACTCAGGAGCCATCTCGGCATAGCAGACACAGATATGGAGGGAACCGTTGGCGCGAGGCTGGGGTCGTGCTGGCGGCTAGCGCGATCGCGACGGTTGCCGTGATGGGAGTGCGAGCGCTGGGGGCTTTAGAGGCGCTGGAGTTAGCGGCTCTCGATCGAGTGATGACGGTACAGCCCGCCGAGCCGCTCGACCCGCGCGTGCTAGTGGTGGCGCTGTCTGAGACCGACGTGCGCGACCAGCCGCAGGGCGGCCAGCACCAGGGGGCATCCCTTTCGGATGAATCCTTGCTGCTGCTGTTGCAAAAGTTGGACGCTTACCAGCCGCGCGCGATTGGATTGGATATCTACCGCAACTATCCCGCCAGTCAGGCGGTGCCGCAGTTGGCCGAGCAGTTGCAACACAGCGATCGCCTGGTGGTGGCCTGCAAAGTGAGCGATGAGAGTCTCTCCGATCCGGGGGTCGCCCCTCCGCCGGAAGTCTCGCGGGAGCGGTGGGGATTTACGGACTTTCTGGTCGATCGCGATGGAGTGTTGCGCCGTCACCTGCTCGCGCTTACCCCGGAACCTACTTCGACGTGCGCGACCCCTTATGCCTTCAGCACGCAGTTGAGCTTTCGGTATTTGGCTGGCGAAGGGATCGTCCCGCGCTATTCGTCAGAGGGGATATTGCAGGTGGGCGATCGCGCGATCGAGCCCCTCTGGCCGCGTCGGGGTGGATATCGCACCGCCGATCTGTGGGGCTATCAAACGGTGTTGCGCTATCGCACGCTCGCCGATGGCAAGCCCGCGATTCGGCGGGTGGGTTTGCTGGACGTGCTGAACGATCGCCTCAATCCTGAGTTCGCTCGCGATCGCGTCGTTCTGATTGGCACGGTTGCTCCCAGCTACGGCGATCGTTGGACGACTCCGTTTAGCACCACAGCAACGGGACACGAGAAGATGGCGGGGGTGATGGTGCAAGCGCAGGCGATCGGGCAACTGTTGGGGGCAGCGCTAGACGATCGCCCTCTCATCGTGCCGCTTTCATACGGGCACGAAAGCCTCTGGATTTTCGCTGGAGCTTGGGTTGGGAGCAGTGCGATCTGGCTGCGCAAACCGAGATGGATGGGGGTTGGCGGGGCGTTCGCGCTCCTCTTTTTGGGGGGCAGTGGGGCGATCGCCATGCATCTGTGGGGCTGGTGGGTTCCCGTCGTGCCCGCAGCGCTGGCGGGGGCAGTCGGAGCGGGCTGTACGGTCTGGGCGATCGCGCGATCTCACCCGTCAGCCCCCGTCTAGTTGGGAATTTCTGCAAGTATGGCATAGTAGTCGATGTCACTACGTATTGCCAAGAGGGTATGGCACATCGTGACCTTTTTTCGGCATCTTCGGTTTTACAAGTCACTGCGGTGTTGGGCGAGTGTGGGAATGTTGGCCTTCAGCTTGGCGATCGCTCCTCATGCCGTTCTCGCGCAAACTGCTTCGCCCGCCGCCGCGCCAGCGCTCTCGAACTCCGGGCGTAGTTCGTCTGCAGCAAAAACTTCGTCTAGGCATCTAGATATTAAGTACGTCCCTCCCCCCGATCCCCCCGATCGCGGCACGCCTGAGGGTCGTAAGGGAGGAGGTGCGAGTCGCGGCGAATGTCCGGCGTATCACGCTTTGGCGGCTTTGGTTCCCAACCACCAGGGGCATATCTGGGGGCGATCGGCTTCTGCCCGTCCGACGTTTTGGTTCTATATTCCCGCTGTAAGTCGTGGCGACCTTACCGTAGAGTTTGTTTTGCAGGACGCTGACGATGCCTTCGCCCACTACGCTACGTCTGCACTGCCACCCGGCCCCGCACGGGTGCTGAATATCCCCATGCCCGAGACGGCTGCGCCGCTAG
>JBCBTL010000283.1:0-4537 GCA_039818705.1 Cyanobacteria bacterium J06639_1 | reverse complement strand
GGAGTGACTAGGGTCATGCCCATTTGCACCATGGACTCCAGTACTTGGCCGCCGTCCATGGTCAGCATGAACGCGTATTTGCCCGTATTTTGCTTGATTTGGGCTGCAACTTCGGCAAGCTCTGCGTATGTTTTGGGCGGTTTGTCCGGATCGAGTCCGGCTTGCTCGAAAATTTGCCGGTTGTAAATCGTGATATCGGTGGCAACGTACCAGGGGATGGCAAAGGTGATGTCGCCGAGGCGGTTGGCTTTCCAGATGTTGGGAAAGTAGGCGGCTTTTTGCTCGGGGGTGAGTTTGGTTTCAACGTCTACAAGCGCGCCTTTTTCGGCGAGTTTGGTGGCGAATTGGGGGTTGAGGTTGACGACATCGGGGCCGGAGTTAGCGGCGATCGCCGTCAAAATCTTATTTTCCATTTCGCCCCAGGGCACGTCTACCCACTCGACGCGAGTGCCTGGATTTTGGCTCTCGAACTCCGCAATGAGGTCGGTCATGTACTCAGTGAAGGTGGGCTTAAGCTGCATCGTCCAGAAGGTGATGGTGCGATCGCTGGTGGATTGGGGCGATCGCGTGGATGCAGCGCAGGCACCGAGCAGCAAGCCGGTGGACATCGAGATAAATTGACGGCGTTTCCAGGTCATAAATGGCGTGGGAGAGCAGGTGACCGCTTGTTTGGCAGTATATCTCTTCGAGCAGGGTTTGCCTTGCCGTTGGGAGGACTTTAGAGGGCGATATCTATCTCAGCGCGTTGGGGCAGGAAATTTTACAATAGAGGTTGGCTCTTCTCGCGTTCGCGGTCGTTCGGGGGAAGGTCATTTCGTTTCGCTGATTGGATTCGACGAGAGTTATGACTGCTTCCCACATGCTGCGCAAGTTGGATGACGTGGAAACGACGTACCGCGATCTGACGATGCAGCTTGCTGACCCAGCGGTCGCGACCGACCCGGACGAGCTACAGCGGGTGGCGAAGGCGCGATCGAATTTGGAGGCGACGGTAGAAGCTTACGGCCAGTGGAAGACTGTGCGCGAAGAGCTGGAAGGTGCTGAAGAAATTTTGCAGGCGGCTGACGGCGATCCAGACTTAGTCGAGATGGCCAATATGGAGGTGGCGGAGCTGCGCGATCGCCAGTCGGAGCTTGAAGATAAGCTGACGCTGCTGTTGCTGCCTCGCGACCCCAACGATGACAAGAACATCATGTTAGAGATTCGCGCGGGAGCGGGGGGAGACGAGGCGGCGATCTGGGCCGGGGATTTGGCTCGGATGTACGGTCGCTACGCCGACACGGTGGGATGGACGGTCAAGCTGGTGGGTGCGTCTGGTGCGGATATGGGTGGCTACAAAGAGGTCGTAATGGAAATTTCGGGCGACCAGGTGTATAGCAAACTTAAGTTTGAGGCGGGGGTGCATCGCGTGCAGCGCGTTCCCGCGACGGAAGCACAGGGGCGGGTGCATACTTCTACGGCGACGGTGGCGATCATGCCGGAAGTGGATGAGGTTGAGGTTGCGATCGACCCGAAGGATATTGAGATGAAGACGGCTCGCTCCGGTGGAGCGGGCGGTCAGAACGTGAATAAGGTCGAAACAGCGGTGGACTTATTCCACAAGCCGACGGGCATCCGCGTGTTTTGCACGGAGGAGCGATCGCAGTTGCAAAACCGCGAGCGTGCGATGCAAATTTTACGGGCGAAGCTGTATGAGCGCAAAATCCAGGAACAGAAGGACGCGATCAGCAGCAATCGCAAGATGCAGGTGGGTACGGGGTCGCGATCGGAGAAAATTCGTACCTATAACTACAAGGACAATCGCGTGACCGACCATCGTTTGAACGAAAATCATTCCCTCACGCCGATCCTCGAAGGGGATTTGGAAAACTTAATTCAGTCTTGCATCGGCCTCTACCAGCGCGAGCAGTTAGCCGATCTTGCCAAACAGTCATCGAATTAAGGACGCCCCCCGTCTGAGTGTATCGCTTGCTCTCGTTCGTGTTTCTACTCGACCGTGGGCTGGGGTTACGAACTGGCGGGCGATCGCGAGTAGAGCTGAACGACCCCTGAGATGTTGTCCGAGCCGTAACCTGCCTGGCGAGCGCGCTCAAATACATCGCGCACTACTTGAGTTGTGGGGAGTTCGGCTCGGGATGCGGTGGCGGTGGAGAGTGCGTACCGTAAATCTTTCTCGACCAGGTCGATAGGGAAAAGCGGTGCAAACGATTCTGCAACCATTTGTCCCAACACCCCCTTCAAGACCGGGCTTGCGACCGGAGAATCGGTCAGTACCGCCGCCGCTGCTTCGCGCGAGATTCCGAGTGCTTCGACGAACGCGAGCATTTCACCAAACGCAGCAACTTGGATGGCAAAGAGCGAGTTGATCGCTAGCTTCATCGCCGTGCCTGACCCTACAGAACCGAGGTGGTGGAGTTTGCCTCCTGTGATGTCAAACAGAGAGCGACAGCGATCGACCGTTTCAGTCTCGCCGCCAACCAGATAAATGAGCTGTCCGGCTTCAGCCTGAGGACGCGAACCGGCGACGGGTGCGTCGAGGAATTGAGTGTCGAGATCGCTCATCATCCCAGCCAGCTCCGCAATCCAAGCCGGGGTGAGGGTACTGGATTCGATCGCGATCGCCCCCGGTTGCACATTGGCGATCGCCCCCGTTTTCTCATCTGTCCAGACAGCGCGGGAGGCGTCGTCGTCGGTCACCATACTGATGACGAATTCGGCTGAAGCGACGGCTTGACGAGGGGTGTCTGCGCGGGTTGCGCCTGCTTCCACTAGAGGCTGGGCACGTTCGGGGGTGCGATTGTAAACCGTGACGGCATGTCCGGCGGCAATCAGATTTTTAGCCATGCGAGAACCCATGGCACCAAGTCCGAGGATGGCGATCGCGCTCATCGGTCTTGCTCCTGATGAAATGATGAATTGTGAAAGGGAAAAGTGTCGGTCGAATGCGAAAACGATCGGCTTTAGGCAGCGATGACGGATTGAATGCGATCGCGAGCCGCCTGTTCCCGTTGGGCGACTTCTTCAGCGCTCAAGGTGGTGCCTTCCAGCGCGATATCGGTCACGTTGGCGACACCTAAGAACGTCCAGAGAGCCTTGAGGTAGGGGTTGAGAAAGTTGAAACTCGCAAAAGGAGTGCCTTCGTAAACGCCTCCGGCAGCGGTGATGGTAAAGCCTTTCTCGATCTTCAGCAATCCGGCATAGCCATCGCTGGGGCTGTAGCTAAACGTTTTGCCTGCCCGGACGATATGGTCGATGTAGGCTTTCAGCACGGACGGAACGGAAAAGTTGTACATCGGGGCGCTCACGAGAACGGCATCCACGCTGAAGAGTTCGTCGATCAGCTCGTCGGAGAGAGCAACGGCAGTTTTTTGCGTGCCATCGAGTTTCTCGTCTGGGGTTTGCATGGCGGAGATCGTGAAGGCATTGAGGTGAGGCACAACGGTTTCCGTCAGATCCCGAGCAATGATTTCATCGTTGGGAAAGCGAGAGAGCCAGGTTTTTTCGAAGAAATCGGCCAGCTCGCGCGAGTGCGAACCTTCCGTTCTGGGACTGGTGTCGATGCGCAATACTTTTGCCATGATTCCGAATCTCCCGCGATCGCCTGGGGTATGACCCTTCCATTTGTACGTCAGAGATCGGGGTGGGGAAATAGGCTTTTCGGCACTGGATTCGTGCGTATGATGCACGAATGGAGCTGAGTGCGCTAGAGATTTTCGCGGAGGTGATGCAGCGGGGCAGTTTTGCCGCTGTCGCTCGCGATCGCCAAGTCGATCCGTCGTCAATTTCGCGGGCGATCGCCACTCTCGAATCCAAATTAGGAGTGCGCCTCTTTCAGCGCAGCACTCGTCGCTTAGTACCAACTGAGGCAGGAAATGCCTATTTCGAGCGGGTTATCTCGATTGTGGACCAGCTAAGTCGAGCTGGACAGATCGCTGCCGACATGAGCGATCGCCCGCGCGGCACCTTACGAGTCACGGCTCCCGTCACGTTCGGGCAAATCGCGATCGTGCCGCTGCTGCCGGAGTTGGCAGAGATGTATCCCGATCTGGCGATCGAGCTGTTGCTTGCAGATGTCACGGTCGATCTGCTGGCCGAGCGCATTGACGTGGCGTTGCGGTTGGGGTCGTTATCAGATTCGTCGTTCGTTGCAGTGCATTTGTGTCCGATGGTGTCTGTTGTTTGTGCCGCTCCTGCGTATTTGGAGCGGGAAGGCTGGCCGCGATCGCCTCAAGATCTTTCGCACCACAACTGTTTGCGTTTTCCCATGTCGGGCTGGGTGTCGCAGTGGCATTTTCGCAGTGAAGATGGCGCGATCGCGATCGTTCCGGTGTCGGGACGCTGCACGATCTCGAATGCGCTGGCGTTAAAACAATGCGCGCTCGCAGGGATGGGAGTTACGTTACTACCCACCTGGATCGTGACGAACGAACTCAACACCGGGATATTGCTCGACGTGTTCCCAGAGTTCGACGTTACAGCAACCGAATTCGACTCGTCTGCTTGGCTGCTTTATCCTTCCCGCGAGTATTTGCCCCTG
>JBCBTL010000282.1:0-4538 GCA_039818705.1 Cyanobacteria bacterium J06639_1 | reverse complement strand
GCAGCTTGTAATCGGGAGATTGCCTCCAGATCTCGATGCGAAAAGCGGTTGGAGTCGAGAAGAATCAAGATAATCTTGCGATGGTGTTCCGAAAAGTTGCCGGAGGTGAAGGCGCGATTGACAATGCGCTCGATGGTGATGCCGTTTTGCCCTGCAATCGCTGTCATGCTTGCAATGTTCGTTGCTGTCATCACTTGCAACCGTTCCTCGTCAATTCCCCATCACTGTAGGGATTGAATATGGAGGGAATCTGAAGTCCGAGCGGTTTCGTAATTCGTTTTGTTGAGTAGCGGTGGCGATCGCGTGCGCATTCTGTTGGTGGAAGACGACGACTCCATGCGTGAGGCACTGCAAGCGTGCCTGGTGCAGCAGCATTACACGATCGATGCGGTTGCGGATGGCGACGTTGCGGGGGAGTATCTCTCGCTGTACGAGTACGACTTGGTGGTGTTGGACGTGCAGCTTCCCGGCAGTCTGGACGGCATTAGCTTTTGTCGGCAGTTGCGTGCTGAGGGGTACGTGTTGCCGGTGTTGCTGATGAGCGCGCGGGATACGAGTATCGACAAGATTAAAGGGCTCGACGCTGGTGCGGACGATTTCGTCTCCAAGCCGTTCGATATTGACGTGTTGGAGGCGCGGATTCGGGCGCTGTTGCGGCGCGGGAAGACGGAAACGACACCGATATTGCAGTGGGGAGAGCTGAGCTTAAATCCGAGTCAGGCGGAAGTAACGTATGGCGATCGCCCGATCGCGCTGACGCCCAAAGAATACGCTCTGTTGGAGCTGTTTTTGCGCAACAGCAAGCAGGTGCTCGGCTACGACAAGATTATGGATAGTCTTTGGCCAGCGGGCGAGTATCCCGGCAAAGATACGGTTCGAACTCACGTCAAAGAATTGCGGAATAAGCTTCAGGCGGCGGGCGCTCCTGCTGACGCGATCGCCACCGTGCGCGGCCAAGGCTATCGAATGAAGTCTCAGGCTGTAGACGTGAATGAAGAGTCAGCGGCGATCGCGATATCTGCGGCTCCCACGCCAACGCTTGCATCACCTGTCGCGACGCGAGCCGATCGCGACTGGGAAGCCGATTTGGCTGCTGAGATGGCCGAGGTTTGGGAGCAGAACAAAGAGCGATTGCTGGCGCGCTGGGAGGCGATCGCTGAGGCGGTGCAGCGACTCCAGCAGAACGCGATCGATCGCGAATTACGAGAGCGGGCGATCCGTGAAGCACACACGCTAGCGGGAACGTTGGGATCGTTTGGATTTGCGGAGGGGGCGCGACTGGCGTTCGAGCTGGAAGCCTTGTTCGTCAAGATCGAGTTTGGGAATAGCGAGACACTCGATGCAACGCGCGCGTCGTTGGGAGAGACACTCGCGATCGCATTGCGCGAAGAAATGGAAGGGAGTCCTTCGGTTCGAGCCGAGCGGTGGGTGTCGGGCACGGCTCCTTTGGTGGTGGCGATCGGGATCGGTGCGGATCTCGCGCGAGCTTTGCTGGCACGGGCTGAGACGGCGGGATGGCGGCTGGAGGTTGTGTCGTCCGAGCTGGGAGGGGCGATCGCGCGGGAACTCCCGACTGGGGTCGTAGTGGATATGGATTGGCTGCGAACGGCGGCGGATGAAGACCGGGAGGCGATCGCGGCGTTAACTCGGCAAACTCTACCCGTGCCGGTTGTGGCATTGGGCGATCGCGATCGGCTTGACGATCGGTTGGAGGCGACGCGGGTGGGGGCGAGTACGTTTTTGAAAACTCCGGTGGATGCGGAGACTGCGTTTGCGGCGGTCAGGCAGGACATCGAGCGGCGCTATGCAGGCTCGAAGGTGATGGTGGTGGATGACGATTCGCAGCTTTTGCAGGGGGTGGCAACCTTGCTGAAGCCGTGGGGCTTTAAGCTGTCGCTGGTGGACGATCCGCTGCAGTTTTGGCCGGTGCTCGAAGCGGTGAGGCCGGATTTGGTGGTATTAGACGTGGCGATGCCGCAGGTGAACGGGATCGAGCTGTGCCAGATTTTGCGGAGCGATCCGGACTGGAAGCAGGTACCCGTCGTGTTTCTGACGGCGCGGGAGGAATCCGAAATTCGGGAACAGGCATTCGTGGCGGGAGCAGACGATTACGTGCGCAAACCGTTCGTAGCGGCTGAACTGGCAAATCGAATTCTGAATCGATTGAGTAGGAGGCAGAGCTAGGAGATTCGTTCTACTGTTAAGTCAGTCCTTTCAAACGCGGGCTGGCTGTGGACACCTCGAACTCTCAAATCAGCCCCGATCGCCTCCCGCTCGATCCTGCGTTTGACATCGTGGCGATCGCCACCTCGGCGGGCGGACTGAACGCTCTCAGCCAGGTGCTCTCCCAGTTGCCCGCTGATTTTCCAGTGCCCATCGTGGTGGTGCAACATCTCGACCCGCGCCATCGCTCTTTAATTGCCGATATTCTCAGTCGGCGGACGGGATTGGTGGTGAAGCAGGCGGAGGCGGGCGATCGCCTCGCGCCGGGAACGGTCTATGTTGCGCCACCCAATCGGCATTTGCTGGTCGATCCGGATCGGACGTTGAGTTTGACCCAATCAGAACTAGTGCATTTCGTGCGTCCGTCGGCAGATTTGCTGTTCGATTCGGTGGCGGCTAGTCATAAAGACCGGGCGATCGCCGTTGTGTTAACCGGGACGGGTAGCGATGGGGCAATGGGGATCGAGGCCATCAAGAAAATGGGCGGGACGGCGATCGCGCAAGACCAGGAGAACGCTGAATTTTCCGGGATGCCGAGTGCCGCAATTCAAACGGGAGCGGTAGACTTCGTACTGCCCCTAGCTGACATCGCGGCGGCTTTGGTGGCGCTAGTGACCGCGAAGGAGACTGAATAATGAGTTCCGGCACCGACAACGATCGCGAATCCAATGAAGATCGCGTGTTTGAAGCGTTGCTGGACTATTTGCGGCGATCGCGGGGGTTCGACTTTACGGGATACAAGCGCTCTTCGCTCAAGCGGCGCGTGACGAAGCAAATGCGATCGCGGAATATCGAGACGTATAGCGACTATCTCGATTACTTGCAGGTTCATCAAGAAGAGTTTTACGAGTTGTTCAACACGATTTTGATTAACGTCACGGCCTTTTTTCGCGATAAACCGGCCTGGACGTATCTCTGGCAGCACACTCTCACCCGCATCCTGCGCGATAAAAGCGATACGGCCCCCATTCGGGTGTGGTGTGCGGGCTGTGCCTCGGGCGAAGAAGCCTACACCCTCGCCATCATCCTGGCGGAATTGCTCGGTGCGAATCAGTATCGTCAGCGGGTCAAAATCTACGCGACCGACGTGGATGAAGAAGCTCTCGCTCAGGCGCGTCACGCCACCTACACGGCCAAAGCGATCGAACCGATCCCAGAGGAGCTGCGGGAGAAATACTTCGAGCCGTCCCGCGATCGCTTTATTTTCCGGCAAGATTTGCGCCGCGCCGTCATTTTTGGCCGTCATGACTTGGTGCAAGATGCACCGATTTCGCGACTGGATTTACTGTCGTGCCGCAACACGCTGATGTATTTCAATGCGGAGACGCAGGGTCGCATTCTGGCGCGGTTTCACTTCGCGCTCAGAGATTCAGGGGCGCTGTTTTTGGGCAAAGCTGAGATGCTGATGACCCATTCCAACTTGTTTACCCCCCTGAGCATTTAACACCGCATTTTTTCCAAAGTGCCCAGCATCAATCTGCGCGATCGCCTTTTAGTTCTGGCTCAAACGGGCAGCGACGATGCCGGGACGACGCTCGCTTCACAGGTGCGCTTGCAGGATGCGGCGTTTAGCAACAGTCCGATCCCGCAGATCGTGGTGGATTTCAATGGGTCGTTGATTTTGGCAAACAGCGCGGCCTTCGCCCAGTTCGGCCTCAACCCTCAAGATCTGGGGCGACCGCTTCAGGATCTGGAAATTTCTTATCGGCCTTTGGAATTGCGATCGCTGATCGAGCGGGTGTATGGCGAAGGGACGCAAATTGAAGTGCCCAACGTCGTCCGCAATGTTTCTGAAGATGACACCCGCTATCTCGACGTGCAGCTTACGCCACTGCGAGAAAACGGCAGCGATATTCTCGGGGTGAGCATCACGTTTAGCGACGTCACCCGATACAACTTTTTGCAAATCGAACACGAGCGATCGAATCAAGAATTAGAAACCACGAATGAAGAACTGCAATCGAGTAATGAAGAGCTAGAAACCACCAACGAAGAGCTGCAATCGACCAACGAAGAATTAGAAACCACGAATGAAGAACTTCAGTCTACCAATGAAGAATTGGAGACGATGAATGAAGAACTTCAGTCTACGAACGAAGAATTACAAACGATTAACGAAGAACTGCGGCTGCGCACGAGCGAACTCAATCAGGCCAATGCCTTTTTGCAGTCGATTTTTGCCAGCATCAAGGTGGGCTTGATTGTCATCGATCGCCAGATGAACATTTTGGCTTGGAACTACGAATCGGAGAATCAGTGGGGTCTGCGATCGGATGAGGTGATTCAGCAATCGCTGTTCGGCCTCGATATCGGGT
>JBCBTL010000281.1:0-4562 GCA_039818705.1 Cyanobacteria bacterium J06639_1 | reverse complement strand
GTCCGTCCGTCCCATGTCACTCCTCCTCGCGCACCCCTTCCCCCCGAAGACTTTCGGCAGCGAGCTGACGGCGCTATGCGCGACCGCCCCATTCATTCCGACAGTACGCGCCCAACGGCACTGCGCCTGTGGAGAAAGCGATCGCGAACTCAACGTAGCGCCAGCCAACTCGAACGGCAAAAATCTACGAGTGAGACCCTGATGGCTGCGCCCATTTCATCCAAGAGTATGGGGGGCAATGGGGGCGATCGCCTTCCGTAACTTCCGGCTTCTTTTTCGCACAATTGACAACACGGATTTTCGCTATTTCTTCTGCGTTTAGGAGAGCTTAATTCGTAACTCGTGGAATTTGCTAGGAGTCCCGGCAAATCTGGCGATCGCGGGTAACTATCTCTGAGTTCTCAGAGCAATTTTTATCACGTGCCGCCAGCTAGACCGAGTGTGATTTGGCTCGATCTCGGCAGATATCCTAGGTTCTCCCCCTAAACAAGTCGGTGCCGATGTCTAGAGGTCGCTCAACAGGGGACTGTGGCAGTTGCGGACAGTTGGCCGTATCGGCGATCACGCTTCTGATACTCTAACAACGCTCGCGTGAAGGCATCGCGATCGAACTCCGGCCACAGCGCGTCTGAAAAATAGAGTTCGGTGTAGGCCATTTGCCACAGCAGAAAGTTGCTCAGTCGCATTTCTCCGCTGGTGCGAATCAGCAAATCGGGGTCGGGAATGCCCGCCGTGTAAAGCTGACGCGCGATCGCCTCTTCATCAATATCGCGTGGAGCAATCAGGCCGTCGCAGCTTTGTTCGACCAAGCGACGACAGGCGCGAATCAGTTCGCTGCGGCTGCCGTAGTTGATGGCAATTGTGAATCGGATGCTCTGGTTGCGAGCCGTGAGGGTTTCAGCCTGGCGGATCTGTTTTTGCAGCGATCGCGGCAGGGGTGCGCGATTGCCCGCAAAGCTCAAGCGCACGCCTTCTCGGTTCATTTCGTCGATTTCGCGGCGCAGCAGTTGCTCGAACAGCACCATCAAAAAGGTGACTTCTTCTGCGGGACGCGCCCAGTTTTCCGAAGAGAAGGCGTAGCAGGTTAGAGCTGAGATGCCCCAATCTTTGCAACAGCGCAGCAGGTGTTTGAGGGTTTTCGCCCCTTGGCGGTGTCCGGCCATGCGGGGCAACCCTTGGCGGCGCGCCCAGCGTCCGTTGCCGTCCATAATCACGGCGACGTGGTGAGGCAGGCGATCGCGGTCGAGTCCTTTGGGGAGTGCGTTGGGTTGCAGGGTAAGCGTCGGGAGTGTGGTCGATTGCAGCATCAGTATTGAGGGAGAAACAGCAGGCGATCGCGGTGGATCGTCGCCCTCAGAGTAGAGATGTCACAGTCGGAACGTCAGTCGGGCAACGTCGGGACTTTTGGTAAAGAAGTCGGATGTGCATCTCTGTAGAGTCGGCTCGACAGGAGAGCACGGGGCGATCGTGCGGCACGAATCATTCATCCGATTTGCCTGGCCGTTCGCGTTCGATAAGTTACAGAGAATGGGTATTCTATGCGTGCCGCGATCGCGTAATGCCCATATGGAAGCTAGAAATCGAACCCTACCCGATTGGTTAACTCGAATTCGCACCCATCAAATTGCTCTACCGAGATTTCAACGATACGAAGCATGGTCGCACAGCCAAGTGACGGGTCTGTTAGATAACGTAGTTCAGGAACTGCCCGTAGGTGCCGTTCTCATTCTCGAAGTGGGGGAACGAGAGCCGTTTCATTCCCGACCTGTTGTGGGCGCGCCAACCGAGGGAGAGCGCGTTACCGAGCATCTGCTCGACGGTCAGCAGCGCCTCACCGCGCTTTGGAGAAGTCTAAACGATGGGTACGACGAGCGCTCTTACTTTGTCGTACTTGAAGAGGATGAAGAAACACGGTCTCCCTATTTTGTGAAATCGTACAGCCGTTGGAGAAGAGCTACCAACGCCCAACGATATCCGCTATGGCTGAACGAGCCGCAGGATGTATGGGAGAACAACATGATTCCCATTCCACTGTTGAGACCGGGTCAGGATGCCGAATACGAGCTGGATTGTTGGGCAGAGCAGGCCGCTCGGGGCGATCGCAACACGGAAAGAACGATTATTCGAGCGGGCAATCGGTTGCGTCATCTATTCGATAAATTCAACATCCCTTTTCTATCGTTACCCAGCTCGACTCCGAATGAAACAGCACTGAATGTATTCATCCAGATGAACACTTCGGCATCGCCGCTGACCGCCCACGATATCGTCGTCGCGCAAGTGGAAGCGGCAGCGGAAACGTCTTTGCACGAGTTGACCAACGAACTCAAGCAGTCCGTGCCAGCCATTGAAGCCTATGTCGATCCTGCCGATCTCGCGCTTGCTGTCAGCGCACTGCTCCAAGACAAACCCCCTAGCAAGAGCACGTATCTTTCGGCGGGATTTAGCGATAAGTTTGTCGATCTTTGGGATCGCGTGGTGGTTGGCGTACGACGAGCGATCGCGTTTTTAGAAGAAGAACGATTGTTTGACGGACGACGACTCCCAACCGAGGTAGCCCTTTATCCTCTCGTTGCATTGTGGTCGCAAGTCAGTGATGGATTGGACGCAGAAGGCGAAGCTCGCCACATATTGCGCAAATACCTGTGGCGAGCATTTTGCACCGATCGCTACGAACGAACGTCCGCCTCTCGCGCCCTGACTGATTTTCGTCAACTATCCAAGCTGTTGCGAGGTGAACGCGACCAAACGCCCGAAATCTTCAGCGATCGCAGCCATCCCTTACCCACCCTCGAAGAATTGACGGTTGCGGGCTGGCCGTATCGAAAAGATCGACTGGCGCGAGCCATCCTTGCCGTTTCCCTACGAGCGAGGGGATGCGATTTTGCCGATGGCGGCCTCATTTCGAGGAACGGACTGCGCAGGCGTGAATATCATCACTTGTTCCCGCGAGCGTGGCTACAGCGACAAGGCTACAGCGAAGAAGCCATTTCCAGGTCGCTAAACTGCGCCTTGGTGAGCTGGCGCACCAATCGCACCATATCGGACAAACCCCCATCCACATATCTCGACGATCGCATGGAGGCCACGAGTCTGGGGGAAGTAGAAATCGAACGCCGCTTGAAGTCTCATCTGATTCCGTATGCAGCTATTCGGAGCGAACAGTACGAAGCGTTCCTGGAGGCGCGCGCGCAACTTGTCCTGGCTGACATGAAGGAGCTGTGCGCAGGACAATCTCGGTAATGCTCTCCCTGCAGCTGTTGCCGTTCGTGGAGGAGGTGCCTGTTATTCATCTCGTCCTGGAGATGACGTTGACAACTAAAATTGTAAATGTCATTATGAATTTGTGGTCAAGCTGCAACAGATTCCCAAGCAGCAGCAGTGGTCGTTAGAGGCGTTCGTCGATCTGGCGAATGAGTTGCTACCGACCTATCTGCCCGCTGACGATCGCGTCGGGCGTTCCCGTTCTGAAGTCAATCCTCGGCTGGTGCGGCACTACACGTCGCAGGGGTTGTTGGATAAACCGGAGCGGGTGGGCAAGACGGCGCGGTACACCTACCGTCATTTGCTGCAATTGCTAGTAGTGCGGCGGATGATGGCAGAGGGCTATGCAGCGGCAGCGATCGATCGCTTCGCCGTTGAGAAACCTAATGCCGAGCTAGAAGCCCTGCTGCAAGGGGGCGTACAGCTCACCACGGAAGTGGCCAATCCCGCTCTCTCGTTTTTGCATCAAATAAAGGCGAAGACGGCTCCGGTGAAACGGCGATCGCGCCCCTCTTCGTCCAGTTCTGCTAAACCTGACTCGTTGCAACCCACGCGCTGGGAGCGTCAGGAGATCCTGCCCGGTTTGGAACTCCACGTTCGCTCGGACTTTCAGCCCCCTCGCAGTCAACGGGAGCGCGATGCCCTGATGCGGCTGATTCGCGATCGCCTCTTCGACTCCCCTTAATACCTTCCGACAACCTCATACCTACCCAGGAGATACCCGTGAACGATATCCCCATCATTGCCCTCGTCCCCATGAGGTCGGCAGTGGCGCGCGATCGCGCGATCGAACTCGATCTCGTCGTCACCATCACCCCACCCCAGCTCGAAACCACGGAAACCCGTCCCGCCCTCAACCTCGGCTTGGTGTTGGATCGCTCTGGTTCGATGTCCGGGACGAAATTACGCTACGCCAAGCAAGCGGCCTGTTATGCCGTGGAGCAGCTTTTGCCGACCGATCGCGTCGGCGTCACCATCTTTGATGACGAAGTAGAGACGCTAGTCCCATCCACGTTGGCGAGCGATAAACGCGCTATTCTGAGCCGCATTCAACAGATCGAACCCAGCGGCACGACAGCGCTCCACGCGGGTTGGCTGCAAGGAGCGATGGCCGTTAGCGAACACCTCGATTCCGACCGACTCAATCGGGTTTTGCTGCTCTCGGATGGCTTAGCCAACGTGGGCGAGCGCAATCCCCAAACTATTGGCGAACACGTCAGCGGCCTTGCAACACGCAAGGTCAGCACCTCCACGCTGGGTTTAGGCAATGATTACGACGAAGATTTACTCGCCACCAT